>DASVGC010000303.1:0-4246 GCA_036379735.1 Nitrososphaeraceae archaeon | reverse complement strand
GCAGCTGATATTGCAAAGACCAAGGGTATCAATGCACTACATATCAGAGTAAGAGCAGTAGGCGGCGTTGGACCACGTATTCCTGGACCTGGTGCTCAGGCTGCTATAAGAGCTCTTGCTAGAGCTGGTTTTAGGATAGGCAGAATTGATGATGTTACTCCAATACCTCACGATACTACTAGGAAACCCGGCGGACGTAGAGGACGAAGAGTATAATCAAAAGATAATCATTCTTTCGACTCTTTCTATCATTATGAAATATTATTTTTCAAAGTGTATGAATCCCTGATTTCTAATTATCTTTTGAATTCCATTTGATTCGTAAATTACATTTCCGTTACCTCTCACAACTTGTCCGATAGTGTAGACTTTGATTCTATGTTTTCTGGCATCTTTCATAAATTTCTTAAAATATTGCTTTGGTACTGTTGCGACTGTTTCATATTCTTCTCCACCAAAAAAAACCAGATCATCGGTCTTGATAGAATTCAGTGTAGCAAAGTGAGTCAAGTGTTGTGGTCTTGGAATCCTATCAATGACAAAATCGACCTTGTTTTTTTGAATAAGCTCGTAAAGAGATGAGGAAAGTCCGTCGCTTGAATCTATTGAAGATGAAAAATATTTTGCGAGTTTAAATCCAAATTCAACTTGAGGTTTTGGAACTGTTACCGATGATATAGATATAGTTCTAAATTTCTTTTCGGCATTTAATTTTGATAGTATTATTTTCAAGCCAGCAGACGTATATCCAAATTTTCCAGATGTAATTACCAAATCACCAATCTTTGCACCCTTTCGCCTAGGAATTTTATTATCAGGTAAAGTTGTAATACCCATCATATTACAATCTATAGTCAACTCCTTTGATTCGTTGGTATCACCTCCCAAAATGTGTACGCTATATTCCTTTGATGCTCGCGAAAATCCAACCGCTAGAGAGGTTATATTTTTTCTTGAATAGTTTCTTGGTATTCCAACAGAAATAAGACATCCATATGGTCTAATACCTTTTGCAGCAAAATCACTTATACATGCCAAAATAGCCTTCCTTGCTATTTGCCAGGGTTTCATAATCTTTAGAACATCTGTACTTTCAACTAACATATCGCTCTTTAATACAATTTTCATACTGGATGCTCTACTAATTTTCTTCAACAAATCATTTCTTAGCGGCAAAATTACTACATCATCATTCTTTACCTTATCTAGTAAAGGATCGTTGATATGGGAAGTAAAGAGATCTATAATTTCTCTTTCATTTAATCTCTTCATAAATAGATTGAACCCTTTCCTTGGCGTCGTTAAAAATGGATAGGACTTTATCTGAAGTTGATTCAACTGAAATTCTGACTGCATGTTCTGTATTGGAGGATCTAATTAGGATCCAAGATTTATCATCGATTAATATCTTAGTGCCATCCGTTTTTACTATCTGATAAGATTTTTCCTTAAATTTTTCTTCAAATTTTTCAATGACTGTTTCCTGAAAATTTGATTCTATGGGTATTTTTGATCTAATAGTTGAGTAATTTGAAGCAATTTCTATACATTCATCATAGAGGTCTTCATTTAATGATGAAATGATTGCACTGGCCAGTATACCGTCTCTGCACATATTAAATTTCGGCATAATAAAGCCAGCACTACTTCCTTCACCACCGGCATCTGCGTCCATTTTCATAAGTTGTCTCACAACATTTGCTTCTCCAACTTTAGAATGGCTCAAAGTTCCACCATGTTCGGATATTATATGCGCTATGGCATTACTTGTGTCTATGCTGACTACAAATTTTTTTGCACCATGATGTAATGTGCTTGCAATACATAGTAGCAGTGTAAGGTCTGATGGAAGTTTGCTCCCTTTTTTATCAACAACTACAAGCCTGTCTGCATCCATGTCAAATGCAAACCCTAAATCTAGTTTTTTGGATAAGACAAGTCTCCTCAATTCAAAAAGATCATCAGTTGTTGGATCAGGAGACCTTGATGGTATGCCGGGAATGTCATTTACTGTGAAGAATTTCTGATTCAAGGAATTGTAAAGTTGTGGAATAAATGAAGATATAGCTCCCCCGCCGGGATCAATTCCAATTGTGATCTTATTTTTTTTTCTATCATCATTCATATATCCATTGTCTCTCATTAATTCAAGCATATCAGAAATGTATTTCGAATGGATATGAAATGACTTTCCAAATTCTGTACTAGAAAAAGTATCTTGTTGCTGCTGTTGAATTGATTCAAGTTCGTCTTCAAATATTCCTCTTCCATTAATTACAAATTTTAGGCCGTTCCATTCTAAAGGATTATGGGAAGCTGTTACTATCATAGCGTTACTATATCTAGTTGATTCGCGAAATGCAAACGGAGTTGGAGCGATGCCTAAATCAAATACATCTATTCCTTGTTCCATAATAGCTGCCGATGTTGTGCGATGAATTATGTGACTAGAAGGTCTGGTATCCCTTGCAATCAAACAAGTTTTGTCAGTGATAGCTGAATTGTTAATAATATAACTAGCGAATAATTTGGAAAAATTAATTATAGTATGTAAATTAAGGTCTTGACCAAAAATACCTCTTATGCCAGAGATTGAAATTTTCACTTTAGAAAAACTTGAATTTTCAACTATTTAATGTTGTTTTATGTAAAAGTCTGGATAAATTCATAGTCACTTGCAGTAAACATGTCATTGAATTAGAAAATAGTTAAATTGGTTATGTGGTTGCAGATGTATCCATGATGCAGGCCTCTATAGCTCAGTTGGTAGAGCGAAGGTTTCGTAAACCTTAGGTCGTGGGTTCGAGTCCCACTAGAGGCTCTCACTTCATATCAATATTTTTAAAACTTTGGTACAATATTCTTTGGTAGATGTAATTTGAGGATAGTAGTCGATAAAAGAGAAAGAAACAGTGGCATTCCAGAATTGCTCAAACAGTCAGGAGTATTTGTAGATTTTGCGACATTAAAGGTTGGAGACTACATTGTTTTTAATAATGTGGTTATTGAAAGAAAAACTGTATCCGATCTATTAAGTTCCTTTTATGATGGAAGATTATTCATTCAATGCTCGCAACTCGTAAAACATTTTTCATCACCCTTATTGATCGTTGAAGGAAATATATTGGAGGATCTGAAAACTGAATCAGGAAGATCTTTTCGAAGCTACGACCAAAAAATTCAGCTAGTTTATGATTCACTAATTACAGTGGTTTTGGATTTTAAGATACCTCTAGTTCATACACCAAATATAGAACATACGACAAACTTTCTGATTGCAATTGCCAACAAACTATCTAGAAAATATTCATATGGACCACTTTTAAGAAAAATTAGAAAACAAACCTCTGAACAAATCCAGCAACTTTCTGTTCTTTCTTCGTTGCCTGGAGTCGGTGGTATGCTTGCTGTAAAAATGTTAAAGGAATTCAATACCCCAAAAAGAGCATTAAATGCATCAGCTGCTGAATTAGCTAAAATTCCAGGATTTGGTACAGTGCGTGCCCAAAGAATACGAAAAATATTAGATAATGCATATGAAAATGTTGATGAAGAATCTCAGAAAACATTACTAGAACATCTCAAGTAGTTTTTAGGTTACCCGTTTTTCTTAATTCATTTAGTATCCTAATTAGGGTATCGTAGTCAACGTTCAAGTTATTCAAAATGGTTGAATGATCCATTTTTTCATTCTTATTTTTTTGAATAAACCTCTTAACTTCTGCCTTGATTTTCTGATACTTTCTATCTTGTGTATTTATCAATTTGTAATTATTGTAAGTCTTGTATGAGGCAACAGTTCTAGAAAATTATCTAATACACATGTATTCAACGATTAGGTTTCAGCTGATTTGATTGAGAAAATAAAAGGGATATTAGTAAACTGCCTGTACTGCGTCCTTTACTTCCTTGGACAACTCTCTGTATCCATCTTTGTCTATAATGATTGCGTTTATGTTATCACCAGTTCCAGAATTTCTCCTTATAGCAGCTGCAATTGCCTGAATTGCAATCTTGTATGCATCATTTACACTGAGATCTTTTTTATATTCCGATTCTAGGTAACCATAAGCTACTGGTGAACCGCTACCAGTTGAAATAAACTTTTCACTCGTTATGGATCCAAATAAATCAATATTGTATATTTGCGATCCATCGCCATTCTTATCAAATCCTGCCATAATGAGCTGCACGTAATAAGGATAGTACCTTTGATTGAATAGTACATTGGAACAAAGTCTTGCGG
>DASVGC010000302.1:0-3004 GCA_036379735.1 Nitrososphaeraceae archaeon | reverse complement strand
TCTTCATTTATTTTGCAGAAAATTAAAAGAGATTCTGAAGCATTTATTGGTGAAACTGTAGACAAAGCGGTGATAACTGTCCCTGCATATTTTAATGATAATCAACGACAGGCCACAAAAGATGCTGGAGAAATCGCCGGTCTAGAAGTTGTTAGAATTATCAATGAACCTACCGCTGCTTCGCTAGCATATGGCCTGGATAAAGTAAACAAAGATTTGAAGATAATGGTTTTTGATCTCGGTGGAGGAACTCTGGATGTTACCATTATGGAAATGGGCGGTGGCGTATTTCAGGTAAAGAGTACTTCTGGTGATACTCAGCTTGGTGGTACGGATATGGATAATTCCGTGGTGGAGTATATTATTCAAGAGTTTAAGAACCAAACTTCCATTGATATTCGTAATGATAAGGCTGCAATGATGAGAATTAAGGAAGCGGCCGAAAAGGCAAAAATTGAATTATCTAATGTAATGAGCACTGAAATCAATTTACCCTTCTTGTCCTACGATTCGTCATCTGGTCCAAAAAACTTGGTTTTGACACTATCAAGATCAAAGCTAGAAGAATTACTGAGACCAATAATTGAAAAATGTAAAGCTCCGATGTTGCAAGCAATTGAAGATGCAAAGTTAAACCCCACTGACATTGAGAAAATTATTCTAATTGGAGGACCAACTCGTATGCCGATTGTTAGACAATTCATCACAAGCGTAATGTCAAAGGAGCCCGAAAGAGGCATTGATCCTATGGAAGCCGTAGCAATGGGTGCGGCCGTTCAAGGAGCAATCATTGCGGGAGATGTAACAACAGACATACTTTTAGTTGATGTAACTCCATTAACTTTAGGTGTGGAAGTATTAGGGGGCTTAAAGGAACCGCTTATAGAAAGAAATACTACTATTCCTACAAAGAAAAGTAAAGTCTTTACTACTGCGGCGGACTATCAAAACGCAGTAACAGTACACGTAGTTCAGGGGGAAAGATCTATGGCTGCGGATTGTGTTTCCTTGGGAATGTTCAACTTGTCAGGAATTCCGCCTGCACCAAGAGGAATTCCACAGGTGGAAGTTACTTTTGACATTGATGCAAATGGTATTCTCAATGTCACGGCAAAAGACCTTGCTACTTCGAAGGAATCTAAAATAACGATATCCGCAAATACTAAACTTTCTAAAGAAGACATAGAAAGATTAAAGAAAGAATCAGAGCAATTTGCAGACCAGGATAAAAAGAAAAAGGAAGAAGCAGAAGTGAAAAATGAAGCAGACAATTTAATATATACAGCAGAAAAACTGACACAGCAGGATTTAAAGGACAAGATAAAACCCGAACAGGTAGAAAAAGTGAATAACTCAGTTAAGGAATTGAAGGAAGCGATATCATCAAACAATATTGAAGACATGAAGAAGAAGATTGAATCCCTAAAAAATATCATAGGTGAAATAAGTACAGAAGCATATAGAACAGCTGGAGCCGCCGCTTCTCAACAAGCAAGTTCATCTCAAAATTCTGAAAGTGCAAATCAACCAACAGATAGTGCAAATCAACCAACAGATAGTGCAAACCAGTCCAATACTAGGACATAACATGAAACTGAATGTCAAAGTCAATTCGATACTGTCATTTCTAATTAGTGGTTTCATCAATTGAGTACAAAGCGTGACTATTACGAGGTTTTGAATGTTGATAGAAATGCTACTAAAGAGGAGATCAAAAATAAATATAGAAAATTAGCTCTTCAATTCCATCCAGATAGAAACAAGAATGCAGATGCAGAAGAAAAATTCAAGGAAATTTCAGAAGCATATGCAGTTTTATCTGATGATGATAAACGAAAAAAATATGACAAATTTGGCCATGTAGGATCCGAGGAAGTCTTTAGGGGATCAGAAGCAAACTTTGATGAGATCTTCAGGGATATCGGATTTGGGGGAATAAAAGATATTTTTGAACAATTATTCGGAGGCGGATTTTCAGGAAGAAACAGAGGTGATCCATTTGGGTTTGGATTTAATTTTGGAAGGAGTAATAGAGGAGAGGACACAGTAATTGACTTGTCTCTTACATTAGAAGAGGTAATAAGCGGAAAGAATGAAACTGTTGAAATTCCAGCTCTAGAAAAGTGTTCGGTGTGTAATGGAAGTGGTTGTTATCCTGGTACGAAACGTAAGAAATGTACATCTTGCAATGGACTTGGACAAACTAAGAGAGTTTTTAACGAAAATAGGTTTTCAACTTTTGTTACTGTCGAAACTTGTAGAGCTTGTAGAGGAGTAGGAGAGATTATAGAAAAACCATGTAAAAACTGTGGTGCAAATGGTAAAGTTGCGACTAGAAAAAAAATACAGATCGAGATACCACCAGGAATCGATGATGGTATGACACTTCAGTTAAATGGCAGAGGAATCTCTAATGGAGATGAAGTTCCAGGAGACTTATTTATTCGAATTCATATCAAGCCTCATGAAATTTTTCAAAGACTTGAAAACGGAGATATCCTATATCCTCTGAAGCTACAATATACGGAGCTGGTATTAGGTACAGAAATAATATTGCCTACATTACATGGAAGCGAGAAGTTGAAAATACCAGCAGGGACACAAGTCGATTCAATTTTCAAGCTGAGAGGGAAGGGAATACCAGTACACGGTCGACGATCCAAAGGAGATCAAATCATAAAAATAAAACTAGAGGTGCCTACAAAACTTAGTGATAGACAAAAGTCGCTAATCAAGGAATTGGATGATATAAATAATCTCCAGTCGTAAAGTCTGTAATATTTATATTTAAACAACTCAAGATAATACATATGTCGACGCCCTTTGATGAGTGGTTCGGACGAAGGAGAACAAATTCTTGGTTCCCCGATGTAGATTCAATGATGAAGGAAATGGAAAAATTGATGCAAGAAGCAGTTAAAAACATGGATCAAAATGTTCCAAAGAATCTCATAAGAGAACGCAAACTTGATGATGGCTCAACTGTACGCGAAATGGGTCCTAT
>DASVGC010000301.1:0-7312 GCA_036379735.1 Nitrososphaeraceae archaeon | reverse complement strand
CATATTTCTTATCGTAGACGGTAGCACCCACCTGCAATGCTTTTGCGACAGTCATTATGTCCGGCTCTACTCCATAATGTTGATAAGCCCACCATTTTCCAGTTCTTCCCATTCCGCTCTGGACCTCATCAAAAATCAAAGGGACATGATATTCATTTGCTAACTTTCGCATGTTTTGAATAAATAATTTACTTGCAACATTTAAACCGCCCTCTCCCTGAATAGTTTCAGTTATGATGAATGCTACTCTGTGTTGTTTCAATATATTTTCCAATTGATAAATTTGGGGATCAGAGTCCACACTGCAGAATTTAATTCTTTCAACTGGTAACTCTGGAAAATTAGTTTTATGAACCTCCTTACTCATAGTAAAGCTTAACGCCCCAAGGGTTCTCCCATGAAAATCATTATAACAAGATACTCCTGGAAGGGGCCCCATTTTCCTATAGGCAATTTTTATGGAATTCTCCACTGCCTCAGCACCACTATTAATGAAAAACACCTTGGAATTCCTCTTACTTATCGAAAGAAGTTTACTTGCAATATCAAAGTGCTCCTCACAATAAAAGTCTTGGCCGGCAATTTTGTGAATTCCTTTTCTAGTACTGGAGTATTTTTTGATAACCTCTAAAATTTTAGGATGAGAATATCCTAATGGACAGGATCCAATATTAGATGTGAAATCCAAGAATTTATTGCCGTCAACATCTTCTATTTCACACCCTTTTCCAGATTTTATGACAAGGGGATAAGTGAAGGTAGAATCATAGGCTATTTTTTTGAATGCATTTACAACACGTGTTGCTTTTGGACCTGGGATTTTTGTCATAGCAATGAATTCTATTTCAAATAAATAAGATTTACACAAACATCCCAAGAAAAGGGAAGAGAATCATCGAAATTCATATCATGGTCCATTTGTTTCTTTTACTTGTTTAATGGATGTCCTTCTTGTCATTCAAAATTATTCAAGAAATTAACGAAAGCAAGACGGGAAGTAGAATTTCAAATATTGGTAATCAAATCTGATGAAGACCTTTCTGCCCGTCTAATTAGCATCTTATATGAATCTAGGATATCCAATTCAATAATTCCCGGTAAATGCTCCATATTTGCTACATAGTTATTTAAAGTGAATAATTCATGGATCCGAACTTCAATCCTGATATCATTGCTCTTGAGATCTTCAGAATCGGATCTGTTTACTATTTTTACAAACTTGGCATACTTTTTTTGATTTTCGTTTTCAAAGGGATATCTTCCAGCCTGGATAGATTCTTGTATCATATTACATAATTCAGATATCTTCATATCTTTATTAGAAATTGCCTCATACTTAACCTATGACAATAAATATGACTATTGTGAATGCGAGGCCACATTTAGATTTTGAATACTATGCAAGTACGATGAATTCGACTGATGTACCAAAATATTATTATTATCAAAGGCAATCATAGAAATATTGAAGGATGAAATTAACCTGGAGCTTTAGTTCAATTATTCTTTCATCCATCATTATTCTACTATTAGAAAATGAGGAAGCAGTTGTTTATGGTGTCATTGTTGAAAACAATCCTTTTTATGGATTAAGCAATGAAAAAATAAATACCGTTGAGTCAATTACTGAGGATAAATTGATGAAAATTAAACTGGAATATTCACCTAGAGTGATTGAGGTTGGATCCCCAGAATTTTTTAAGGTTACTTTGTATCATGCGGACAAGAATGAAATAGCATTACATGCTGATACTGATATTGTAGTTTCTAAAAATGGTAAGGAGCTTTACAAAGCATCAGATGAATTCTCACAACCTTTTGTCCATACACCAAATGGAATAGTTCTATCTTCATATAAATTCCCAGATTCTGGACAATATATGATCACAGTAAAAGTACTAGGAATTAATTTTATGCCTGTTGGCACTATGCAAGCGAGTTTTACAACTAACATTACCGATTCAAATAATAAATATCTTGTAGAGATAGTAAAATGAATTCTATTCAATTAGATTGTCACAAGATTCTATGGAGAATATAAATTTGAGAAAGTTACTTTACGAATCACGACGACATCTTTTATTTGTCATTTTTTATCTTATCTTAAGTATATCAGTTTTTAGTAACAATGATAATTTTCATATTGAAAAAATATATGCACATCTCTTTACTCCAAATGAAACGGCCACCTTTGTATCAATTGTTTACCAATTACAAGTAGAATTGGAGCTTGTATCAACAAACTTGGCAAACAATGACTTGTCTCTGGCTCAAAACCATGCAAGCAAAGCTTCTTCACTTCTGAATCAAAGGATGTTGGCAGAAATAGCAGAAGATAATCCAAAACTAGCTGCAGATCTTAATAATAGGTTGATTCAACTGCAGACAATTTCGTCAACTTCGCCAAATCAAGTACAAACCACAAATCAAGTAGTGAGTGATCTTAACAATAGGTTGAGTGAAGATGCACTTGTTAGAATGGCACAGTTACAGCCAGATTCTTCAAATCTATTGGAAGGATTTACAAGGTCACTGGGAAACATGTTTGGTGGCGACGATAAGGAAGTAAACGAACAGAATGCAAAGATTGAAGCACTAGCATTAGCAAATGTCGTAGATAGCATACTAATTGATTATGGCAATGCATATCAAGTTGGATTTGACATGACCAATATGTCAAATATGGTTATGCCTAACATGAATGACAATGTAGTTCCTATGAAAAGGAATCAACCTAGTGATGTAAATTTATCTGATACTGGCATCATGAATATGACCGTGAACAAACACTCGCCGAATACTACATCCAGTGCAATGAAACATGGGAATGAAATGAATGATAGATACTCCCTGGTTAATGTGTCAGACTATCAAAGTGCTCAGGCATTGAGTGTACAAGCATCCAAAGTCTTTAATGATAAACTCAAGTTCACTGAAATAAGCAATAAAAATACAACTGGATATATTACCAATCTGGAAAACGGTTTGACTCAACTCAATAATTTGATTGCAAAAAAGGATTCGCCTCTGAATGTAATGATGATAGTTCATACCCAGATTCATCCAAATCTACTGGAGGCTTTTAACTTAGAGTTGCGTAATTAGTGAACATTCAAAACTATTTCTAACTATCCTAGGTTTTATCCGCGCACTGAAAAAGTGTATATGTTCACTCTCATTTAAATACAAATTATGCGTATAGGTAAAAAAGCTCACTGGGGATAAGTTGTGGAAAAGAAGATATCTCATTCTGATGATTACGATCCCGCTCTTTTAGAAAAAATGTTATTTAAAGTTTCAAAAAGATGGATAGCGGGCCATTCAAATGTTGATGCCATTAGTGAAGCAAGAAAATCCAATAAACATGGAATGTCAGCCATACTTAACTATCTGGGTGAAGGCTATATTGAAAAATCTCAAGTTGACAGATCTGTCTTGGAGTACTTTACATTGCTTGATCTATTAAAGACGAATGATATTAAGGGAAGTATTTCAGTTAAACCAACACAAATTGGTCTTTGTATTGGGTACGATCTTTGTTTTGAGAATTATGGAAAGATTTCACAAAAAGCAAAGGAGACTGGACATTTCATGTGGATTGATATTGAAAATTCTGACTTTGTCGAAGATACATTATCAATTTATCTTAAAATCCTAAAAAGTAATAGAAATACAGGTGTTGCAATTCAATCCTATCTGAGAAGGAGTCACAGTGATTTACTACATCTTATGGAAAATTCTGCTAACTTGAGAATAGTAAAGGGAGCATATAGCGGAGAAAAAAATGAGGCATTTCAATCAAATAATGAAATAAGTCAAAATTTTTCAAGACTAATGAATCTGATGTTCAAAGAGCCATCTTACAAAGGGATTGTGGCTGTTGCCACTCATGATTCTAAGATTATTGACGAAGCTTTAGCATTATCTGCTAAGGGATCGATAAAAATGAAAAACCTACAGTTTCAATTATTAAAAGGAGTACGCGATGAGTTAAAGCAACAATTAGTTAGCGAAGGATATATGGTATCAGAGTACATTCCATATGGTGAAAAATGGTTACAGTATTCCTTAAGGAGACTTAGGGAGAGAAAAAGAAATATATTTTTACTTGCCAGATCCCTTATAGAATCTTGACTCCCTTTAGTTACTCTATTCATTTAATTTACTTCATTCAGCATTACCTGGACGACTGTACTATTATGAGGTTATTGAATAGTGAGAGTGCGGGATAAATAATGATATTTAAAAACGAAGATACACTTCAGACTTTTCTTGATGCTAATCAGGAGAATCGATTTCATAAATTATATGATAGTGCAATTGATCTGGTTTCTTCCGAATTTGGAAAAACTTATCCTATCATTATTGACGGTAAAAGAATACATACTTCACAAACTATGATTCGGACTTCTCCAACTGACAGGAGACTTACTTTGGGATACATAATGAAAGGTAACTCAACTCATGCGAAAAAAGCAATCCAAGCGGCAACCCGTGCATTTGAAAAATGGAGTATGATGGATTATAGGATAAGAGTAAAGTTGTTTAGAAAGATAGGTGCCATTATGAAGAGACGTAAATTTGAGTTAGCAGCGTGGCTTACGTTTGAAAACGGGAAGAATAGGTATGAAGCAATAGCAGATATTGATGAAGCAATTGATTTCATAATGTTCTATTCTGATGAGATGCAGAAAAACAATGGTTTCGTTACTAGAAAAAGGAATAATCAAAATGAGCAGAATACAAGCATAATGAAGCCATATGGCGTATGGGCTGTTATTGCTCCATTTAATTTCCCTGCTGCAATATTATTAGGCATGAGTGTCGGTGCACTTATCACTGGTAACACGGTTATTATTAAACCAGCAAGCGATACTCCAATAATAGGTTATAAGATAGTTCAAATCATGCTTGAAGCTGGGATTCCTGATGGAGTAGTAAATTTTGTTCCAGGATCAGGTGCTGAAATAGGTAAAACAATTATTGAAAGCAAAGATGTGTCCGGTATTGTCTTTACCGGATCACGAGAGGTTGGTTATAGGCTAATGACTGAATCAAGCAAAACAAGACCTCGTCCATTGATTGCGGAATTGGGAGGAAAAAATGCAACTATTGTGACTAATACGGCAAATCTAGATATGGCAGCCGAGGGTGTCGCTAGGGCCGCATTTTCATTTTCAGGCCAAAAATGCAGTGCGTGTTCGCGTGTGTATGTTCAGAAGAATGTTAAATCTCAATTTTTGTCAAAGCTGGTCGAAAAAACAAAAAAGCTAATAGTGGATAATCCTAAAGAGCGAGATAGTTTCACAGGGCCAGTAATAAATTCAAATGCATATGATAATTTCAAAAAGTTTTCTAAACTTGCGTCAAAGCATGGTAAAATTTTAACAGGAGGATCGGTCATAAAAAATAAAGACTTTAAACATGGATATTATGTTCAACCTACAATAGTAGAGGGATTGCCAACAGACAACTCTTTACTCAAAAAGGAACTGTTTGTTCCTATTTTGTGTATTACGGAATATGACAAGTTTGAAAAGGCAATCAAGATGACAAATCAATCAGAGTATGGGCTCACATCAGGAATTTATAGTAAGAAGAAGAAGGAAATTTTGAAATTTCTTCAAGATATTGAAGCGGGAGTTGTTTATGTAAACAGAAAAAAAAGTTCAACTACGGGTGCAATGGTGGGACGTCAATCCTTCGGGGGCTGGAAAGATTCTGGAACTACAGGAAAAGGTACGGGCGGAAGATATTACCTTACACAGTTCATGCGAGAACAAAGTCAAACTATTGTCAAATAGATTCTATCTCAAAGAAGGAAAATGGGACATAAATCTAGCATCTCGGGGTGATTTGAGTAATATTACTGGTGGGAAGTTTTGGTTAATGAACGAGTACAACAACCAACAGTAACCCACCAGTTAGTGTTTAGGAGTTAACAGATTATGAACAACAAATTATATAAGGATCGGACAAATCATCAAAAAAATTAGATTATGCATACTTCAGATGGTAACCAAGTTTTTCTATCAACACCCAATATTTGGAATTTGTTCCTGCAATTCTTCCATATTTGCATAATTTCATTTTAGATTGTAACAACTACCTCCGCCTATCTTTTGATAATACTTTTGATGATATTCTTCGGCCGAAAAAAATTCAGAAGCTGGGACAATTTCAGTAACTATGTTATTTTGATATTTCGAATTGTCCAGTTCTTGTTTTAATTCTTTTGCGATTTTCTCCTGTTCTAAAGTATGATAAAATATTGCAGAACGATACTGAGTTCCTATGTCAGGACCTTGTCTATTTTTAGTGGTAGGGTTGTGTATTGACCAAAATAATTCCAATAGCTCTTTGTAAGAAATCTCTTTAGGATCGTACTTTAGCTGTATTGCTTCAGCATGTCCTGTTCTGTCGGTACAAACATCCTCATATGTTGGATTCATAAGATTACCTCCGGTGTATCCAACTCTTGTTGATTTTACTCCTTTTGCTTTCATGAACGAATCCTCCACACCCCAGAAACATCCAGCAGCAAATGTAGCTGTTTCAAGACTATTCTCATTCATACTATATCCTAGCCTATATTGGCCCTAAAACCTTTTTCCGAATTCGAAGATTTGCATATTCTTCCAATATTTCGTAAACAGGATCATCGAATTAGACCTCACTTTCGTGATCTGATTGGTTTGGATCTAAGATGAAGATGACAACAGGGGCAAAAAGAGCCATCATGAAAAAAATACACCGAACATCTTCTACAATATTTTACTCCATCGCTGTATCTTGCACCCAATATGCCTATTTCCTCACAAATACGTCTGCAGCCCATCGTATAGCTTACGAGTTTGATTTTATAATGATGAATATACCTAATAGGGGGTGGGTGTTATGAAGATGAAACATCCAAAGTCCCTTTGGTTTCTAAAAGGCAATCACAAAAATATAGAGTTCCAACTCAAATAACGTTACTTCATTTCTTTCTCAGATATGTGTTTATCATTCCAATGAACCACAAACTCTTCGATGTTGTCGTCGAAACTTTTCGTAGATCGCATCAAAAAGGAGTGTCCAAAGTCCCAACCCAATCTATCACATTCTGCACATTCTTTTTCATAATGGGAAGAAAAACCATGCGCTTCCCCCACTATACATTTTGAAGGGTTATCTAAAGCAAAGTAAAGTTTGAACCAACATAGACTGTATTTATATAATGGACTTAATAAAGATATTGTATGGATTCTGAACGAAAACCTAAACTAAAATTTGAATTAAAATATAGAGTAAAGAAATGGGCTGATTATGC
>DASVGC010000300.1:0-2971 GCA_036379735.1 Nitrososphaeraceae archaeon | reverse complement strand
CAAGCTGTGGGACTACAATTGCTGACGCAGAAATAACTTATGAAGAAAGAAAGACAAGCCTAGTATATTTGAAGTTTAGAATAAAAAATGAAAATGAAGATTTGATTGTGGCTACAACCCGGCCTGAATTAATATTTGCATGCCAATGTGTCATAGTAAATCCTAACGATACCAGGTATGAGAAAATGCACAAGAAGGAAGTAATATTACCCCTATTTAATAGAGAAGTAAAAATCTTACCCCATCATTCAGCAAAATCGGAATTTGGTTCGGGAGCTGTGATGGTTTGTAGTTATGGAGATCTCAATGATGTGCAAGTGTTTAGAGAATTTGGTTTGAAGGAAATTGTTGCGATAGATCAACATGGTAAAATAAGTGAAAATGGAGGTACTTATTCCACTCTCTCAATAGATAATGCAAGAAGAAAAATCATTGAAGATTTAGAAAGTGGTGGCCACATTGTGAAGCAAGAGTCTATCTTGCATAGGATACCGATGTGCGAAAGAAGTAAATCCCCAGTAGAGATAATCCCAATGCAGGATTATTATATTAAACAGCTTGATTTTCTTCCCAAACTTAGAGAATTTGCATCTTCTCTGAAATTTTATCCAGAGTCTCACAGACAGATATTAATGAATTGGCTAGATTCAGTTGCAATAGATTGGCCGATATCTAGAAGGAGATTTTATGGAACAGAAATTCCTATATGGTATTGTAATAAATGTAAGGAACCAATGTTACCTGTACCTGGTAAATATTATAGACCCTGGAAAGACAAAGCACCGTTTGATAAATGTATCAAGTGTGGCCATAATGAGTTTACAGGTGATGATAGAACTTTTGATACTTGGATGGATTCAAGTATATCTCCTCTATTTGTGACCAAATATGGTAAAGATAGAGAGTTTTTTGCAAAAACATACCCAACACAAATAAGGCCTCAAGCTAAAGACATTGTGCGAACTTGGCTGTATTACACAATGTTACGATGCTATCAATTGACAGATAAGCTTGCCTGGAGTGATGTCTGGATTATGGGATATGGAGTGGATGAGTATGGAGAAAAGATGAGCAAAAGTAAAGGAAATGTTATTGATCCTTTTCCTGTAATCAGTAAGCATGGAGCAGACACATTTAGATTCTGGTCTGCAATTGAGGCAAATCATGGTCAGGACTTTAGGTGTTCTGAACAAAAGATTGCCGAGGCACAAAAATTTCTAACAAAATTATGGAATATTGGAAGATTTGTCTCCTCATTTGAATTCATTGAGGAAGTTAAAGTAGATTTATTGCCTTCTGATAAGTGGATTTTAGGAGAGTTATCAAAATTAGTGGCTGAATGCGTTAAGGGTTATAGAGAATATAACTTTTTTATTCCAGCTTCACAAATTAGAGATTTTACATGGAATACTTTCGCATCCCACTACCTTGAATTAGTAAAATCACGCGCATACAACGATCAAGTCCAAAACAACAGATACTCTGCATTGTATGCGCTTCATAAATGTTTTTCAGTGATATTGTTACTATTAGCTCCCATTTGCCCATTTATTACTGATAAATTATGGACTACAATTTATTCTAAAGAAAGTATTCATCTAAATAAATTTCCAGCTCAGAGTGATGACTATGGAGATATGTGTAAATTTACAAAAGCCATTATTGATTTTAATTCATCGATTTGGACAACAAAAAGAGAATCAACTGACGAAAATGGTAAGCGATATTCATTGAGGGATCCTATAAAGGCCAAGATTCCAGATGACCTATCTCAGTTTAAAGATGATCTAAAGGAAATGCATAATATTCAAGGTTAATTATAGATATCTGGTAATTTATGAAAGCTGTTCCTATATACAGTCATGGTGATCCAAATGTATTGAGATATGAACAGAGTTTTCCAACTCCCGTACCTAATCGATCTGAGATTCTAATTAAGGTAAAATATTGCGGATTGAATCACCTTGATATATGGACGAGATTGGGAATTCCAGGGGTAACTATTGGTTTTCCTCATATTTGTGGTAGTGATATTGTAGGTTCATTGGAGGAAGACTATGCAGAAATTCCCAAAGGATCCAGAGTGCTCGTATATCCTGGAATCAGTTGTAATGAATGTTACAATTGCAGGAATGGAATTGAAAGCCTTTGTAGAGATTTTTCTATAATTGGTGGTTTAAGCAAGTACAATGGCGGTTATGCGGAATATGTAAGTGTTCCTAAAACAAATATCATATCATTGCCTCATGAAATAAGCGATGAACTAGCTGCTACACTCTCTATTTCATATTTGACTGCATGGAATATTATTAAAAAATTACAGTTAAAGGAAAATGACACGGTATTGATATACGGAGCTTCTGGTGGTCTGGGTATGGCCATGATTCAAATCTCAAAGGCACTTGGGATAAGAACCATAAGTACTGTCTCTAATGATTCTAAATTAGATTTTGCATATGATATAGGATCTGACCACGTAATAAATAGAAAAAAGAAAGAGATTGCTCTTGAAATAGAAAAAATAACTCAGGGCGTCGGAGTTGATGCGGTTGTGGACAATGCAGGTCAAAATACTTTGAACACAAGTATTAGTTCTGTTCGAAGAGGTGGGAAAATTGCTATGTGCGGTACTACGTCTGGAAGTGAAGCTAACTTTCAAATACGAACTTTTTATTCAAAACAAATTCAACTATTTGGTATTCTAATCGGATCAAAATCAGAGTTGTTAGAATTAATTAACTTTGTAAATGAAAAAAAGATCATATCAAAAATTGATTCCGTATTTCCATTAGCACAAGTACAACAGGCTCATGATAAATTGGAAAAAGGAGATCATTTGGGTAAGATTTTGGTAAAAATATGAAAATAATTTTACCTGTAAATGGAACAATAATTCTTCTCGTTATTGACTGAAATATTTTCAACCAGATAACTAGAATAATTTACATCTTTACTTTAGGTAAATTCCAGT
>DASVGC010000299.1:0-11607 GCA_036379735.1 Nitrososphaeraceae archaeon | reverse complement strand
TAATGAAGATACTACTAGGAGTTCCAATTGATTATATTTATTATTTATACCATACCATAATTAAACTTAATTCATTCTAATGAGGGTGCTAATTGCAATAAATAAGACAAGAAAATACGTATGTTCCTTTTTTCAGGATATTATATGAATACTGAATTAAAGAATAACGATTAGTGTAAGTAAGGATAAATTATTTATTGCCAGTAGTTATTACAATTGACGTCATTCTATGGATTTGCAATAAGATAAGCGATTTTGAAGAGGCCATAAACTTGTCACTTTGAAGAAAGCGCAATTCAAATGGAATGCTATCATAAATTTATTTTTCAGTGAAGAATCGATTCCTTTATTTGTTCTAATCCTTAAATACAATAATTTTGTTATCAAATAAATTATAATGTCAGCTACTCAAGTTACGTCTGAATCACACGGAAAATACAAAGCTAAAGCTTACTCGGCGGCAAGTGCTACCTCACAGCTAATTCCAACTGAAATCTCGCGACGCGAGCCTGGTGACCATGATGTCCAAATAGAAATTCTTTATTGTGGTATCTGCCACTCAGACTTACATCAAGTCCGAAATGAGTGGAGCGTGATGCCCACTATATATCCATGTATTCCGGGTCACGAGATAGTTGGTAGAGTCACAAAGGTAGGTTCTGCAGTCACAAAGTTCAAACCAGGTGACTTGGCTGCAGTTGGCTGCTTGGTTGATTCTGATGGCTCATGTTCAGATTGCCAAACCGGACTTGAACAGTTTTGCCCTCACTTGACCCTTACTTATAACTCGCCTGATCCACACTTGGGAGGAGTTACCTATGGAGGCTATTCGGAAAGCATAGTAGTTAAAGATCATTTTGTACTTCATGTTCCTCCTAATCTCGACCTTGCCGGAGTAGCACCACTACTTTGTGCTGGTATCACAACATACTCCCCAATGCGCCATTGGGATGTTGCTGATGGTAAGAAAGTCGGGGTAGTTGGACTTGGTGGACTAGGACACATGGCTGTAAAATTTGCACATGCGCTAGGTGCATACGTTGTTGTCTTTACCACCTCAGAGAGTAAGAAGGACGATGCCCTCCGTCTTGGCGCCGACGAAATTATCGTTTCCACAGATCCTGCTCAAATGAAAAAACACACAAGTAGTTTCGACTTTATACTGGATACTGTTTCTGCTGAACATGACATTAATGCCTATATCCAGCTACTCCGCCGTGACGGGAACATAACCCTTGTGGGTGCGCCCGACAAGCCTCACGCCCTCTCTGCATTTGGACTTTTGTTCCAGCGTCGCAGCATTTCTGGTTCAATAATAGGGGGCTTGGCCGAAACACAGGAAATGTTAGACTTTTGTGGTAAAAATAACATTACTGCTGATGTTGAAGTTATCCCTATCCAACAGGTTAACGAAGCTTACGAGAGAATTCTCAAATCGGATGTAAAGTATCGTTTCTCTATCGATATGGGATCGATTAAATCGGCGTAAAAAGGATTTTATTCAGTAGTAATGATGTTTCGATAGTTTTCAGAAGGTCAGACTTGGTTTTAGAATTTAGCACCACTGAGAATGAAGATAGATACCTTATGATAGCTTAATTATACTAGCTCGCAATACAATATAATGCATGATATTAGAAGATGAGCACATAATACGGTGTAGTGAATGCGGAAGAAACTTGATAGTCAAAGATAATGTAAATAACGGGATTGCTTTCCTAAGTCATCTAAAGTTAGACCACGGTATTACTTACATTCCTCAACGAATGACTAAGGCCAAGACCAAAGTTAATACTGGACAACAGTTACAAAAAATGGATTCTTAATTCCAACCTAGAATCGTTACTTATTATTGTACAGTAATCACAGATTAGTTTCAAATTCTGAAATCTTGAATAGAATCTAGAATTGTATGATTCTAGCAGACAGAAATTATCATAACCTCGATGGGGCAAGAGGAATCTCACCCCACCACACTAATTGACTTAGCATAGCAAGTTATAAAATGTTAATGTCGGTTTCCTCATTCGTGAAATGGAATAGATATTGTATGTTGTAAAATGCAAAGTGAAAATGAGATTTACTGATGATTTATCTCTACCAGATCTAAGGGAGCGAATTATTCCTGCGCATTAGTAATATTTCTTCAATCATAAACGTACTATTGTGATATTTGACAGAAATGAGACTTTATGAATGTTAAATTTACAAAGTCAATACGCTACATTAAATAGGGCAATAGAGTATATTATATTGAGTTCATTTGAAACAAAATAGTTTCCCTATGAGGGATTGGCATGTTAAACATATGGAACAAACTATTGTTAGATTTGTTAGAGGTTTATCTGAAAATGCGACGCGTTGGGAGGTAAGACTAAACAAAAAGTATGGGAAAATAGGCAGAGTAGTTAAAAGAATTGAATATGATGTAAAGCACGGTGTGACGAATGAGCAAGTCTCTTCATTTTTGCAACTAGTGAGGACTGATTCCATTTATCTAGAGGTTATGGCTTGTGCGGGTTCAATGGAAAGATTGAATGAATTACAATCATATTATAAAGAATCACCTCCAGAGTTCTCTTTTAACTGGAATAACCCTATTACTAGATAAGAGTCACAACATGCATTAAGAAAATTACTCGAAATATTAGGTATGAAAGTCAAATGTAATTAATTATTATTGCCACATCAAACTTTTTTATTCGGCTCTTACCAAAGCCCAATTTCAATGAAACCAGAAAAGGAGATATTGTTGGGCTAAAATGATGTGGAATCAGTAGCTTTTCCAATCTATGATACAATTTTTTGAGAAATTGAGTTTCTAAGTTTGTTCATGCCATATCCAGATTTGGGCGATACAAATATTGGATCCTCTATTTTTAACTCCTTGAAAGTCCTACTAACATCGTCAAATTCAGCTTTATCTATTTTTGAAAATACAATTACAATTTTTTCTTTGTCTACATTCAACTCTTGCAAGACATTCATGCAGCTATAATACTTTATTTTTATTTTATCCACCGGATCTGATGAATCAATAAGAAGAAGAATCATATCTGCCTGAAGTGATTCTTCAAGAGTCGACTTGAAGGCCTCAATCATATACGTAGGGAGTCGTCTTATGAATCCAACTGTGTCACTGAGTAAAATTTTTTGTCTATTAATAATAAAGGATCTTGTCGTAGTTGAGAGAGTCGTAAACAAATTTTCTGAAGTTTTTCTGGTTTCCATAGTGAGCAAGTTAAAGAGGGTAGTTTTCCCCGAACTTGTGTACCCTACTAGGGAAACTATCGGCATTTTATTTTCTACTCTTTGATTATGGTAAAGATCACGTTTTCTTCTAGATTCTTCCAACTTTTCTAGAATGAATCCCATCCTTCTTTTTAGATCCCTAAATTTTACATCAACGATATATTCACCTCTGCCTCCTTTTCCTGGTCTCTCATTACTTGTTAAAAGCTTGGCATTTTCTTTTATCCGCGGTAATTCATATTTAATTTCTGCGAGCTGAATCTGTAATTTTGCTTCCATTGTGGTAGATCTGATGTTAAACAGGTCTAGGATTAGCCTCTCTCTATCTATTACCTTTAATCCAGTTGACTTCTCTAAATTGTAAATTTGCTTAGGTGTCATATGTTCATCAACAATAATCTGGTCAGATTTAGTATGCTGAAGAAATTCTTTGATTTCCTCGACTTTACCAGAACCCAGACCATATTTCGTATGCCGTAGGTTTTTTTGAGTAATGGACTTTACGATATTCACACTGCCTAATGACTCCACCAAACCTTTTCCTTCCTGTTTGCTGAAATCATCAGGATATGTTACTAGTATTACATCTTGGTTAATTTTCAGAATGTCTCAGGTCCTGACCAGTCCATAAAATCATCAGGTAAGTAATCATTTTTGTGTCCCCTAGAGCAGATGTGTGAAGTTGTAGAATTAGTATTTGATTTGGAATCTTTTGTCGTATTTTCTGCTATGTAAACACCGGGAAAAACTTCACCACAGTTCTTGCATTTTAACATAAGCATAGGCATATTAGTAAAACTAATTCATATATACAACACCAAGCTATTAATGTCTACCTATAGTAATTTCAAATATCAGATCATTGGACATAGAACGGGCGTTGCATCCAGGTATTTATAATTACTATAACAAGAAATGTTCTGATAAAAGACAACCTAGTTATGCTTTGAGTAACAAAAATGTTATATAGTTAGGTACTAGAAATCTAGTTCAAATCACGACTTGTGTATTTTAACTAATAAAGGTTAGGCGTAGTTTGCTTCATCCAACAATCAAAACATACTTCATTATCCAATTGATAAACCTCAATTTTATTTTTATTACATATTTGACATAATTTTTCCATTCAAGCTAATTACAATATCAGATGTATAATAGTATATCATTAAGTTCACATGAGCTTAGTAATAATCAAGTTTTTATTCTGTGACTTGTTATATTGAAATAAATACAGTTTATAACATATTTGATACTAATCTAATAACTATTTTACTCACAATAAACGATTTGTTCATAAGGTTAAATTGCTTATCGTTTCCTGAACGTAGAATATTTTACACGAGATCTTTCAATATTATGCTAAGGAATCCATAGAATGCTTTGCCAACTATAGGTATCTAATCACGAGAGACCAATCGGGATTATATCATGGTTAGCACTTGTAATTAACAGAAATAATTGAATTACTACAAGTAGAAATATTACCAAAAACCGTAATACTTTTGCAACTTTTCCCTAAATATCTTAACTACAATATTTTAGACTCATCCAGCATAAAATAGACCTAACTCATAAGAATAAGATAATTTCTTATGAATAAAACTCTGATTGAGGAGTATCTCAATATTCGGACGTACGCGTTATTTTCTAATTATAAGTGAGTATAAACCGGCGGTAGTAATCTAACTTCCAAAGCACTCAATAAGTTATCTATGCAGCTATTCGTAATGAGAGAAGGGATTATCAACTTTACATCTTTAGGTAGTAGACAATTAATGGATTCTAAAATTGCAACTCGTTGTCCTATTTCATTCTCCTCACGGCACTTTTCAACTAAACTAATCAGATTTGGTGTATGTTGCGACATTAATTACTATAATTTAGATACCATAGACTTAAGAATGTTTAGTTAAATTGCAACTACCTTTCAGAAATTTCCAATTGATTGAAAATAATACTTAGAAATTGATGTTACCACAGTATGGTCATGTGTAAATTAAAGCATTATGTCGGTTATGAACACAAAGAATGATATAGCATGATGTGCATTAGTTAATTGTTTATAATTAAACGCAAGTGAGTATGAATTTGAAAATATTGATGATCTCAACTGAGTATCCTCCTATGCAAGGTGGAGTTGGACGCTACTGCAAGAAGCTAGTCGATTCATTAAAAAATGAAGGTATGCAGGTATTTGTCGTATGTAATGAAGATGGAAAAGGTGATTATCATGGTATTTCACCAAATAACCCCGATAATTCTAGAGTTCTATTAAAAATTGTTAAAGAAGTTGAACCTGATGTTATACATGTTCAATATGAACATGGACTTTATGGAATTCATTTAGATCCAATAAATCCCGGAAAAACACAGACGAATATAGAATCATTCTACAATGAGTGCACTGTTCCTATAGTCACTACCTTCCATTCGGCTTATACTTTCACTCAGTGGATGAGGTTGGTAGTTCCTCTAAATAATAGGATGTTTGGTCGATTTGGGACATGGATTAGAATGGCCTATGACTATTGGACACATCTGCTAAATTATAAATCATTTAATTCCTTGAATAAGAAAAAAATAGGCCCCAATAAAGCCGGAGTTGTGTTTTCTAAATATCTAGGTAATATTATTCCCGGAAGCACATTGATATATCATGGAGCAGAGCCAAGCACTTCGCCTCCTTTAAACAGAGACGAGGCAAGAAGGATGTTCTCACTTCCTGAGAATGAAAACATTGCATTAGCTGTGGGATTCATGACAGCAACTAAAGGATGGGATATTATCGGAAAAATGAAGGTACCTAATGGTTGGAAGGTTGTAATAAATACGTCACGAAATCATTATGGAAGAGAAAAATTAAGGAGCAACTTTCAGAATGAAGGCGTCATCAACTTAAACAGGGGCTTTCTAAGTGACAGAGATTTGTCACTGCTATTCTATTGTGCTGATGCTCTGATCCTGCCGTACAAAGTGACTTCTGGCTCAGGTGTAATGTACGATGGATTCGCTCATGGACTCCCATTTATTTCAAGCAAGTTAGAATTTTTCAAGGAATTCTCGGACATGAAGTTAGGGATGATGGCTAATCGTAGTCCCGTAGAATTCTCAAATTCACTTCGAGAACTTGAATTGAATTACAAGCAATACAAAGATGCGGTTCTAAACCTTAGAAAACATCTACTATGGAAGGAAGTAGCCAAAAAGCATATCTTGCTTTATAATTCGATTATAGATCATGCTAGTCCCCCTCTATTGAAAAATTAACAGGCTTGATTTTATCTGTTAATGAAAAAGTCACAGCATGCTCGATCTTACCAAGTGTGATATCGTCTAGCTTTTGAGTTAAAGTTACCAAAAGGAAGGCATGATCTCTATGGTTGCTTATCGAGAAACAATGCATACTTATATGTGAGACTGAATATATGAGATCTGGTATGACCCGAAATTGAGTGTTAATGTGTTTTCGGAACTTGAGGATGACTTTAGAGACAGATATAGTACTTATTTAAGGACGATGAAACAACGAATCTACGATACATACCTAGGTTTTAACGAGTTGGAGGATGAACGAAAAATGGTTAACCAACAAGTCATAAGGACCCCTGGCCGAAGGGGAGAGATGATTAAAAACGAAGAAATAGATAAAGAATTTTCTAGGCGATATGGCGAATATAAAAAAGCTAGAGAATTCTGCTGATTAAATTCTTCCGTCAGCGAACAGCTTCAGTGTCAAGAATATGGATAGATAATATCATACAACTTTTGCTCAACAGATGAACATTAGAGTTTCTTAATTTTAGTATAGAATAAAAAATAAATTCGGGCAGCAGATTAAGGTTAAACGAGCCTCTTTACGTGCCCTTTCACTCGACTTTACTTACCTTCGTGGTAGACTTGTTTATTGTTGTTGTTCCACAAGTTGTGCTTTTGCGAAGCGATCTCCGACACTAGTAATTCGTATGTTTGTTTTCTGTCCAGTTTTTGCACCTTCAACAAAAATCACAAATCCCTGGATTCTGGCAATTCCGTCGCCCCTCCTACTTACTTCAGATATTTCAACTTCGTATTCCTTTCCCATTTCGACTGGTTTTGGACCTCCAAAACCACTTCTATAACTCATTGTACCTGTGTAATTGTTATTTCCGTAATATGAATGAACGTAATAATCTTAAATTCTTGCTCTGCAAGTCCCCTTCTATTTCTATCTCTATCGCTAAGCTTCTTAATTCAAAAATACTATTGAATAGTATCAGCAAGTACGATTCTCGATATCAGTAATCTAGACTATGAGATAAATTCATCTAACTTTCGATGACTTTTCTGAGTTGATGATAGAAATTATGAATCATGATGCTTGAGTTTGGATTGTATATAAATTTAAGTGAAGTCAGATTATCCGACGTTTTGAAATAGAATTCTGCATAGCGTTAAATAACTTATGGTAGCTCTGCTAATATGGGAGAGACATTCGACAGAATTAGGAAGGTATTCAGAGATACTAGGGAGAAGACTAACGATTCAGTAGAAAAGATTACTGATCCTGACACTTACACAGGTTCCAATAATGTAAATGAAAATAGATACTATGAAAAAAGAGGAAAGGAACCAATGAATCCTGAAGATATTTCAGAACACGAACCAACTGCGGTTAAGAGAGACAAGAACCAAGGCAATACAGGCGACCCAGTTTGATCTTTTTTTTTGAAATTCACTTTTGAAGCCGTTCAGATCTATTTAACTTGTAAACTAGTTCCAAAAGGATCGCTGATAAAGGAACTTGAAAGTTGTATGGTCTAGAATTGAATTACCCGGAGACTCGAATTTGCATATCCAATTTGTGGTTTAATGATGAAATATCGATTAGAGCTCAGTTACTAAATATGAATTACATTACTTTATAATTTTATTTTCCTCAAACATCCTTGAATTGGCATTCTAGTATTTGAATTGTAATTTTAGTTTTGTTTTGCTGGCCGTAAACTAGTTTATCCAGATTTGATCAGAATTAAATTCAATTTTCAAAACTAGTCCTGTTTCATTTTTTGATATAGCTTCTTAAAATGAAGATAGGAACTAGAATACCTTTCATCCGCAAGAATATTCTGAGCGAAGGTATCCTGATAATATTGGATCAGCGTAGGTTTCATATATTCTATCATTCTCCTATCTGTGATCACTTTTGTATTAATAAGAAAGGATAACCAGTCTACAGTATTCAGTATATGCGAATAGTGTTCCTTTCTCACTGGATCGTTTTGAGAGTCTGCAGGCAATGAGGACAATTCGCTATCCAATTGGCGGAGATCATTGAAAATAGTTTCTGTTACCTTAATTTGGTCTAATTCTTTCGATCGCTTGAATGTTCTAACGGTATAATACAATGCCACTGCATAGATTATTGCAACAATTATCTGGATAAAATCTGAAGACGTTAATGGCATTTGAAATCCATAGAACCAATCACGTTTTTATTCCTTCGGAAATTATCTCAGATCACCGGCCAGATTTATCAAATGAATACGTCAAGAACATGATTTTTCCATACAAGGAATCTTCAATTGGACATAAAATTATGTCAATTTATTCATCTGTAAAGATTTCAAGATGAATTTCATTGTATTGATAAGACATTGTAATATATACAAATAATGAAATATTTGATACTTTAATTAATACTATTTCCTATACTAATATCAATTTGTATAAGTTTATTCATTTTTTTTGAAATTTAGAGAGTCAACAATTTAGTATTTTTAGGATTATCTAAAAAAATATGGCCAAGGTTTTTATGCAATGCTAATCCAATGTTAATTGATTATTATGAGGAGAGGAGTTGAAATAATGCCAAAGTCAAAGGCTACCAAGAATGGAGAACGTCGAATAACTACAAACAGAGATAATGTTAGACATTTAGAATATTTTAACAACGGACAATGGCGACATAGTGACAAATGCAGACAGCTTACTAACAAAGACTGCACACTTAAGAGTTCAAAAAGTTCTTTTTAACTTAAAATATTTTAGATAATTTTCATGCTATTGTGAATGAAAATTACAAAATAAAATTTTACTAGAATTTAGACTGTTCAAAGCATTTATCACAATATTTTTCAATTAATGTTATCCCATCCATGTCATATTTTGCTATCTTGGTAGGCATTCCCTGACACATCGCGCACTCGCCTCCCATTATTTCCTTGACAAAGTCTCTCTTGACAGATTGTGCTATATCTGGATCATCAAGTTTTTTCTTTAGAAATTCTAACTTATCGTCTGGAACAATAATCGGTGTGACTTTCGGTTTTGGCTTTTCCATTCAGTTAAACTCCAAAAACTCCAATCGAACAAAAAAATACTTCACTTCTTCCTTCCTTTACATTTTGATGAATAAACCTGAGCTCTGACTGTATGAGGTCGTATCTACCATGCACTTGGCTATACAACTTGTACATGACGTTCATTTCAATCGTAATTTACTGCGGCGGTTATTAAAGCAGGTTTGGTTCAGATTTTTCGAGTGGAACGGGGTTGCCAAAGTCAAAATTATGTAATCCGGATCTTGTTGTCTTGTCTATACATGGAACATTGTTGGCCATAAAATTTGACCATAAAATATCGCATGTTCGACATTTGAATTCTCCTGGGACGCCCCTTGCTTGTATTATTCTTCGCATACGCAAGCTATACCACGTTTAGGTATAATTATCCTTGCTTTTTGTATCGGCTATGGAATTGGTTGCTAATATTGACCTTGCATGAAAACTGTAATCATCGGGGATTTTGTCAATTATTTGGTTTACACCATCATAGAAATCACAATACACTGCAGTTTACAGATTGAGATCAAACATCAATTTTCTTGAATGAAATTTCATATTCTTTTCCCTTATAGATTGGACATCGCTCAAGATCTGCCTCTTACGGCTCAATATACAATTCCACCAACAAATGTAAGGACTGTAATCCAAGCCCAGTTTGCATTCTATCTTCATGTCTTTTCATAGCGGGAGATGGTGAAAAAATTGTTATAAAAATTTCCAAACAAACATTGAAAAAATTGACAAATGTGAGAGACAATAACCTTAGCATAATAAAAAATGTATCTCTTTTGTTGGAAGAAAGTGGATCGATTGAAAGAGTAGCTATTTTTGCTGTTACCTAAATACAGAATCATTCTTAGTCTACATTGGGCTTATTTTGTATATTGCCCCTTCGGAAAACGATAGGATATAGACAAATCCGTCAGGACCTGTCTTAATGTCAGTTATCCTTCCAAATCCTGAACCAAACGTAATGGCAGACAATTCGTCTTCGTTATTCACCACTTTATCAGCAAGTCCTTCTCCAAATTCCTCAAGATAAAGTCCATCTCTCTTTTCATTAAGTACAAATTTATACAGATTTCCAAAATTAAAGTCCCCTACAAACAAGTTATTTCTGTAACTCTCACCCAGCATAGTTGAATTCAAAAATTCGATAGCCGTGATGGCAGGAGTTTGAAGCCAACTTAAAGCCGGGTCAGCATAGTGAGAGCCAGGGAATTGATGAAGGTCATTTTCATCTTTACCTGCTTGGGAAATAGGCCCCATTACGACCTCCCAACCACTGTTGAATCCTTTTTTGACCACATTCAATTCATCATGTTGACTTGGTCCATTTTCAGTATTCCAAAGAGTACCTGAAACGGGATCTATAGCTATCCCAAAACTGTTTCTAATTCCATATGCAAAGTATTTTGAGGTCGAAGGATCATTGGCAAAAGGGTTGTCATCTATTGCAGATCCATCTTCAGGATTGACACGAAAAATGACACCCGTATCGTCAGGTTGGTTCCCATTTTTTAGATTTTGAAGTACTCCATTATGGTTAAGATCTCCTATTACGGCAAATAGATTCGATGGTCCACCTGTATTCTTGTCAACTAGTAACCTTCCTCCATCATGATTGGGACCTGGTAGACCTGGTAGGTCCAAAATTAGAGACTTTTCATTTAAATTTTGTCCGTCCCATTCATATTTGTAAACTCTATTTTTAATAGAATCATCATCAAGCAATTCTGTAAAGTACAGGAAAATTTGATTATACAGGCCCGCAATTCCCAACAATCCTCTTTCATTATTGTCTTGAACTCTTACAGTCAGTACTGGTGAGTCTTGTAGTGCTCCATTGAATATACTGCGCACTGTTCCACCTTTTTCGATTACAAGTATATTTGTGCCAACGAATTGCATGCCAGTAGGTGACGACAAACCATCTACATACTTCTCTATTTTTAGGGTCGGGTCATTGATATTTGGTTGAGCCCATACATCTTGATAAATACCAACAACTAGAAACATTTGGGTAACAAGC
>DASVGC010000298.1:0-4393 GCA_036379735.1 Nitrososphaeraceae archaeon | reverse complement strand
TGATTGCATTATCAAGTATGTTACAGAACACTTGCGTTATCCTAACCTTGTCTATTGCAGCATTGATGTTTGTTATTCCATTCTGAATTATTATCAATTTGGAATTCTCATTGTTGATTTCAGTGTTTTTTTCTTCTAATTTGTGGTTATAACTATCAACTATATCTTTCATTACCTTACTTGCATCAACAACTTCTTTTATTAAGACCAACGAATTGTTCTCAATTCGAGTCACATCTAGCATTAATCGTGAAAGTCTCTCAAGTATCTTCGCATTCAATATGACTTCATCAAGTAACCGTCTATGCTCATGATTGTCAATTTTTGAATAAAGCAATTCTGAAAAACCAATAATTGGCTGAATGGGATTTCTCAATTCATGGGCGGCAATATTCACAAAATCTTTTTCCAACAATTCTACTTCTTTCATCTTCTCAAAAAGCTCTGCCTGTCTCCAAAAACTTTCAAATACAGCCAAATAAGATGAGATAATAGTAGGGCTCATTGAGTATGTGGATAGTCCGACCGCTTCATAAGATGTATTTTGTTTATCATCCTTTAGCTCTAAAATGAGACACTGTTTAGAATCTACTACAAGTATAGAAATCTTTGTTTCAAGATTTGCACTTATGGTTCTAATATCAATTTTAGGAACATTAGATTTTGCTTGTTCTATTAGCACTTCTGACTTATCAGAAGACGGGATTAACATTCTAATCTTTACTTTTTGTTTTTCTGATGCATTTTTCAATAATGTTAATGCTCCCATAGTAATTTGGCGCTTCAAGGCGTTAGAAGAGGAAAATAAAACATCGATCTCTTTTCGAGCAGAGCTTACCATGTCCCAGCCACGAGCAATTGAATCGACAGGATTCCGAATTATTTCTATTTCTGCAATACCGACCTTTTCTTCTATGTCTTTAATTCGGTATCGCGCATCGACTCCTTCCTTCCATAACTGCTCAAACATGGAAGTAAAATGTTTAATGTAAGATTTTTCGTTACTTGTAAGAAGATTTTGGATCATATCTCCTCCTTTCATCTCTTCTATCGTGGCGACAAGTCCATTCTTACTAACTGCAAAATTAATTGGTGCTAGGTTCTTTACATGTCTTATATTCACTCCTAGTTTAAGAAACTTCTTAACCAGTTTGATACTATCTTTTTCAATTCTCATAATCCATCTAATGCCCTCACCTTCTCCTCTTCTCTGTTTATCAAGTACATTTTTGCATTGTTCCAAAAAGATATTGTAAGTTAATTGCATTCCACCCTGATTTGATACAATTGATAAGCCTGATGAGACTTCAGACAAATGAATCATCTGTTTTATTATATCGTCGCGATTGTCCAATATCTTTGTCTCTTGAGGAAATGAATTCTCTTGTAACTGGCTTATTCTTTCCTCAGCTGAAATTGATTTACTCCACAGGGTATCAAATATACAACGTCCGTGTTCTACAATTTGAACCATATCGCTGTAAATATGCTCCGACGCAATTGCGTCACTCTTTTCTTGAATCAACGGAGCTAGATATTCCTCCTCACTGATCATAAAGTTAGTCTTCACGCCATCTAAGTGTCTCAACTCATCGACAATATCTAGTAACACCTTACAATCTTCCATATTCTCATGATTGATTTCGGTAATGTATCTAAGTCTTACACCCCTTCTCTTTGCTGACAAGAAAGCATCTTTTATTGGTTTTATGGAAACTGCAAGGGAGGGTCTGGTATAAGTCATGCATGTGTCAATGTTCTTGCTTGCTTGTCTGAAAATACTTAATTCGGTATTAATGGCATTCCGTTTTCCAAAGATAATCCGCGTTGAAGGTGTCAACTTTTGTATCCACTTTATTTGTTCAATGGTCATAGTTATGCTCCTCCTATATGCCACTTTGCATGATATTTGACACTATTAATCAGAACATTTGGGTTCACTGGTTTTACAAGGAACTGGTTTAACTTTACCTCTGGTAACAACGTGGTGATTTCTTGAGCAATATCAAGTGCAGTAACAAATATTATCTGGAGATTTGGATCAACTGCCTTTAATTGTTGATATAACTCAAATCCATTGAGGTGGGTCATCCGAATATCTGTGATTACAAGATCATAGTGTCTATAATCTGATTCTATGAAATGAGATAAAGCTTTCTCAGGATCAGTAAATGAATCCACAATCATTCCTGCTGATCTTAAATACTGAGTAAATAGATAAGAGATAGATGGATCATCGTCTATCAGCATTATTTTCAGTATTTTAGGTGTAGATCCAAGTTCATGCATTACATCCTCTCTGGATGACAATATCGGCTTTCCGGTGGTATACTTTTCTGTGGTGGGTTTTAGCATATATACAGGATATGAATATTTGTTCTCTTTCCAGGACAGTTCTTTAATTTCTTGAAAGTGATATCGTTTGGAAAGTTTTGGAAATGAGTTTACAATCCTCCACAAATCGGCGCCTATGGCTATCCCATTTGGCGGTGCCTTTTTGTTAATTTTTGCACAAAAGTTAATGGTAGGGCCAAAGAGATCATACGAACTAGACATTTCTCCTGACATCGCAACTTCTAATTTGCCATAATCTGCACTAATTCTGTAAGAGATATCGGGAAGGAATTCTTTATGAAGTTTAGCATTTATGATATGACGAGATGATATCATGCCAAGTAAACATTCCAATGCCTGTTTGAATCCGTCTATATTTTCTACAGCCGAGGTTTTAGGAAAGAAGAATATTACACCATCGCCTACTGTTTTTAATATTTTTCCTTCGTGGAGCTTTACAATATCGGCAATTTCGTTGATAAAGACAGTATAGAATTTCTTAATTTTTCCCGAGTTGTATAAGTTTGATGTGATTTGTGTTGAGCCAACTATGTCTATCATTGAAATGCAGTAGCATTCTGATCTGTTGGAAAAAATAACTTCACTTTTCTTGATATCATCATCTGATTCCCTGCATTCGTCTTGTTGTCTTCCGATACTGCAGTGTCGCAATGGAGACATTCTAGTGACATGTATCTTACTATTGTGTAAGACCTCACTTCTCTTCATGCATATTATTTAGACATCTAGGGCTATAGTTGATCGTAAGGAATAAAGCTTATTTTTATTGAAGCAAGCTTACAAATCACATCCAAACATATTTAGAAAATTACCAAATAATGAAACAAAAATGGATAGATAAATTCTATTTATCTATCGTAAAGCTTATTGTCGTGTGTGTCCTTGTGATTGTATTTCTCTATTTGAAAAATCTCGCAAGCTATCTTTTGCAACATTTTCAAATGTCCTTGCGAAGTTTGCATTAAGTCTTGAAAATTCCTTGGCATTGTCTCTTGCATGTTGTAAAGATGTTTTCCAGGCTTCCATAGAGGCAAAAAGCACATTATTTGCCAATCTGGTTGACGCAATAGTACTGTCCGTAATATTGCTTACTACTCTTGCATAATTTTCAGTTGTTCTCTTTGGTGAGGCCCAGTAAGACCAATATGAGTTCTGTACGTTTTCGACATACGGAATCCATAAGGATTGTAGTGAATGGATAACCTCCTTTTGAGATTCTAGAAAATTATCTGCTATCTCCTTTGCTGCTTGAATAGATTCTTCTTGATACTCATTGACTGCTTTCGTGTATCGTGGAATTTCCTTAATCGCTTCGTCGGTAGTCTTTTTTACTGTCGATTTTGTTTCGTCTAAAGTGATGTTGATAATTTCTCTATTTTTGTCCTTATTTGAAGACATGTAATATATTCTAGACAAAATCCTATATATGTGTTGGTATTAATTGGTATTTAAAGCCATATAAACCCGTCATCTTACCTCGTTAATCACAGAACAATCAATCAAACCGAGCATATCCAATAGGATGATAATCAGCTAATTCAGGGTGTATATGATTGAATTCAGCGCTGATAATGTACAAATTTTAAATTCTTCGTCTTGCTAGATGAATTCGTAGAATTTGCGTCTATTATCGTAATTTCTATTATTATAGAAATGATTGCACATGAAAAAATTGCAAAAAATCATCTTGGTTACACTTGTATCACTTTCAGCATTATCTTGGATACTATCTACAAATCAGCCTGATATGATGAACATTATGATTACCTATAATCCAGTTCTAATTGGGATATTTACTGCAAGTTGGACAGCTGGAATGGCTGCGATGATGTTTCCAGCCATAGTACCAATGGTTTTGCTCTACAATAGACTCCTTACCAACGAACAGTCGATATCGTCAGTAGAAGCACTTGAATCGAAATTCTCCAGGCTTAAGGTGACATTCTTTGTTGGAATGTACCTTGTAATCTGGGCACTTACAGGAGTGGGATTACTATTAGCATGGTCCGTTCCTATGAATAGTTTTGTTATGTCCAGC
>DASVGC010000297.1:0-2191 GCA_036379735.1 Nitrososphaeraceae archaeon | reverse complement strand
CGCCGCAGACGAAATATCTGACGGAAGATCATCTCGGCACTCCCAGAATCATCACGGACGCGACGGGACAAATTACTGCCAGACGGGATTTCCTGCCATTCGGCGAAGACCTCTTTGCCGGAGTCGGTTCGAGAAGCACATCACTCAAATACGGCGCGACGGCGGACGACATCAGGCAGAAATTCACGGGTTATGAGAAGGACAAGGAAACGAATCTGGACTTTGCCGAAGCGAGGATGTATGAAAACAGGTTCGGCAGATTCACCACCGTTGATCCCTTGCTTGCATCAGGAAAATCGGCGAATCCTCAGACGTTCAACCGATATGTATATGTGATAAATAATCCATTAGTGTTTAATGATCCTTCGGGGGCGATACCAGAGTGGGTGTATGATGAACAATTTAATAAAGAAACAGGAAAAATTCGTCCAACTTGGGTTTCTCATGAGGATTATGAGCAAAATAAAGATAAATATAAGCTGTGGGAAAATTCATCTTATACAACCAGTGATGGCAATGTATTTGTTCTAGATTCTTCAGGTCCGTTCAGCACAGAAAAGGGGGACTATTTTGGTTTTAGAAAAAACGGGTTTCTTCAAGGAACAGGAGTATTTGATCAAGTACCATTCAATGGTGCTCATACTTCATTAGTCTTACAAGGTATGAGGCTTAAATTAGAAGCGTCAGAAACAGATAGTCTTGCTAAAGAGTTTGGTCTACGAATTGCGGCTTTTTGCGTTTTCATGTCTGCATATGAAAATAGACCACGAAATGGAGTAATGGAAAATAGTGTTCCAACTCCAAGAACAGCTCTTCCTATTTTAGGAAGACATTTTACACCTGATGCAACTAAAGTTTTGCAAAATATTACAAATACTGTTAGTTCTGAATTGGCTGCTAATCCAAATTTAGCGCAAAATGTCTTAAGTGCAGGAGAGTATGCTGCTGGGCAAAGAGCTTCTTGGCTTGCTAATATGCAATATGGCAATGCTGTTGAAAGATTAGCAGCTGAACATATAAATCAATCTCCACTCCATCGACAGCTTTTCCAATATGTAGGTGGACCTAGCAGACCGGATTTTGTAGGTAGAGGCATTGGTAGCGGTCTTAATTTTGATATAACAACCCCTAGAGCTATTAATGCTCACCTAGCAAGACCAGGATACGGTAGTGGATTACAGGTCTGCACTTATGAACGACCATTAGGATTTACGACATTTCCAGGGAACTGATGACAAAATTTGAAGAACAAACATTTGAATTTTTTGACGATATTGATTCGGGTAATTTTTTTTCCCATAAAGAATTTATTCGCTGTTATTTTGAAGGCTGCACGTTTTCATCCACTATGGATGTAAATTTACGTTCAACAGTTCAAAATATAAAGTTAATTGATTGTAAAATCACTGGTGGATATATCGGACCAGGAATTGTTAGAAACACACTGATTGATGGATTAAAAGTAGGAAACCATCTCCAAACTCATGGTACTGTCTTTGAAGCAGTTACGATTAAAGGGATTATTGACAAAATATTAATAACCCCTTATGTTGATACTCTAAAAAAATTTCCTGATGTGCAACAGACTTTTGACCAAGCTAACGATAAGTTCTATAAAAATGTACCTTGGGCTTTAGACATCAGTGAAGCGGCATTTAAAGATTGTGATATTAGAGGTATACCGGCGGAGCTTGTTAAACGAGATAAAGAAACTCAATTCATATTGAAACGAGAAAAAGCTCTCAAAATTGATTGGGAAGAAATTGATCTCTCTAAAACTCACTGGAAAGTTGCAATAGAAATTTTTTTGAGAGATCAATTTGAGGATTGTGTTCTTGTTGCTCCTAAAAAAAATCGAAAGTTCAAAGATCTTTTAGAAGGATTAAAAAAATTAAAAGATGCGGGAATCTTAAATTCATAATACTAATATAACTCAAGTCAGCCAAACGCTGCAGACGAAACCATCTAACCGAAGATTATCTCGACACACCACACAGCATCACAAATAATGTCGATAGCGAAACAGCAAGGATGACTCCCTACCGTTTGGCGAAGACTTGCCAATCACAGCCTGCGTAAGAAGTTCGGCTCAGAAATATGGTGCGTTGGCAGACAACATCAGGCAGAAGTTCACCGGTTATCAGAAGGACAAGGAAACGAGTTTGGATTTTGCCGAAGCGCGAATGTATGA
>DASVGC010000296.1:0-2770 GCA_036379735.1 Nitrososphaeraceae archaeon | reverse complement strand
GTAGGATTGGTTGTGATGCCATCTACCATGCCCATTTCATTATAATGACGTATAGATTTTAAATTAGCAGTATCAAGAAAGATTTCCATTTTTAATTCTATACAGAGTAGATAGAACATGCCGTTCTATTTCTTTTTCGGTTAATCCATGCTTTTCCAGCAAGAGATTTAATTCTGAATCTCGTGCAGATTCTCCAAATATATCTTTTATCCCAAGACGTTTAACATAACAAGGATATTCTTCAGAACATATTTCAGTAACTGCACTGCCAAGTCCTCCAATGTAATTATGTTCTTCAATGGTGATGATATATCCAGTTTCCTTAGCAGCTGCAATCACAAGATCACGATCAATAGGTTTTATTGAATAGCAATCTATAACTCTACAAGAAATACCATTTTTTTTCAGATTATCTGCTGCTTGTAATGATTTGTATACCATTAATCCGCAACTAATTATAGTCATATCTGAACCCTCACGTAGAATATTTCCTTTTCCTATCTTAAAGTCTGAATCATTTTCTTCATAAAGAATTTCACTAGAAGGTCTAGCAAGTCTTATATAGAAAGGTCCTGGAATGTCAACAATGTTTTTAATTAGTCTTGTAACAGATACTGCATCTGAAGGTGTTATTACTTTCATGTTAGGTATGGATCTCATGATTGCAATATCTTCTATCTGTTGATGCGAAGCTCCATCTGGACCTACTGTTAAACCTGCATGAGATACAACTAACTTTACATTTAGGTCAGGATAACATATAGCATTTCTTATTTGATCTAGACATCTCCCAGGTAAGAAAGCAGCGTAGGTACTTGCGAATGCAATTTTCCCAGTCATTGCCAAGCCTGCAGCGATAGAAACTAAATTAGCTTCTGCTATTCCGATGTTGAAAAATCTTTCTGGAAATTTATCTCCAAATTTTTTCGTTTTAAGTGAATCAGTAGTGTCAGCGCCGACACATACAATGTTTTTGTTAATCGTACCTAATTCAGCTAATGTGTTCCCATAAGCTGACCTCATATCTGCAAACTTTACACTAGGATTCATTTATTTCATCCTCTATACCAAGTTCATTCGCAAGTGGTATCAAGATATGTTTACGTGCAACTAACCAATCTTTTCTTATATTATTGTCATCCGCTTTGCGTAAAAGATTTCTTTCCAAGGTAACATTAGTTTTATGTCTCAATTGTATTATAGCTGAATTAATATCACTATTTGAAAATACTGCACTTCCGGCTACCATGATTCTAGCTCCTGCATCATAAACTTCCTGAACAGTAGATGCATCTATTCCACCATCAGCCTCGATATATCCCTTGAATCCATGATTTTTTAAGATCTTATTTAAATTGAAAATCTTCGATGTAGTTTCAGGAATAAATTTTTGTCCTGAAAACCCAGGATGAACTGACATTATTATTATTACATCAATGGAGTTTAGATTAGGAAACACCCATTTTGGAAAGGTAGTTTCTGGATTTATAGCAATACCTAAGCTAATTCCATGAGACAATACTTTGTCTCTTATGAAAATAAACTGCTCTTCATTGCATGTTTCGGCGTGGACCGTAATAATATCACATGACGCATCGATATATTCATGAATGTATTCGTAAGGATGTTCAATCATAAGATGGGTGTCAAATGGGAGATTGGTTATAGGTCTTAATTTTTTTATGGTATCGGCTAAGAAGGTGGTGTTTGGAACGAATTTACCGTCCATTACATCCAGATGAATCATATCAGCCCCAGCACGTTCGGCTTTTCTTATCTTTTCTTCATAATTTTCCTTTTCACCAGCGATTATTGATGGAGATATCATATAATCGCCTTCCAATTCTTGTATTAATAGTGGACTTTGTTTATGATGTGGTGCTCTGCCATGCCATTGAGGGTTATTTGCCATATGTTTAATTCCATTACCTTTGATCGTGTTTGCAATTATAATGGTAGGTTTGTCCTTGATTTGACCAGCTTTATTTAGTGCATCCATTATTTGTTCTATCTTATGGCCATTGATTTCTATTACATTCCAGTTAAACGCTAGCCATTTATCACGCACAGGATCTATTGGCATAATATCTTCTGTAAATCCATCTTGCTGGATCCTATTTCGATCTAGGAACACAACTAGATTATCAAGTTTAAATTTAGGCGCTGTCATTGCAGCTTCCCATATCTGACCCTCATTGGTCTCTCCATCTCCTAATAGAACATAGACACGGTTTTTTTTGTTATCGATAATATTAGATAAAGCAATTCCTATTGATACAGAAAGTCCTATACCTTCAGAACCTGCAGAATATTCTACACCAGGTAGAGAATGATTCTCGAGGTATTTAGAGTATCTGACTGGATGACCTTGCAATCTTGAACCGAATTTTCTTAGATTTTTCATTTCTTCCGTTGGAAAATATCCAGCGACTGCCAATGTTGCATAGAACCCAGGTGCAGAATGCCCTTTGGAATTGATAAAATAATCTCGTCCTGACCATTCAGGATTTGAAGGATCGTGTTTCAATATTCTGAAATACAACACGCCCATTATCTCGGCTGCAGAAAAGGATGCACCTGGGTGACCCGACCCTGCTTCCGCTATTCCTTTGATAGCATTTATCCTGATTTCACGGATTTTTGCTTTCATATCCAAATAACGCATGCTAAATCCCATAAGCTATACCTTCAAACCACTTTAGTGGAATATTGGAACAAAATAACATGGTAGATAAAAATCTAGCTGGTTCATTAGTAATAAATTTGCAGT
>DASVGC010000295.1:0-5069 GCA_036379735.1 Nitrososphaeraceae archaeon | reverse complement strand
ATCCGAAAGGAGTTTACAGACATGATGGACGTCAAGGCCTATATTTTCAGGGATGAGAGCAACCTCATTGAGGGATTGAAAAAAGTAAGAGAACTTCGGAATTTGGCGTGGAAGCATGTTGATGACAGCGCTAAAGAATATAATACAAATTACATTAATGTAATGGAGATAGATTCATTATTGAGAGTAGGAGAAATAATAATTGCAGGAGCTTTGAATAGAAAAGAATCGCGCGGTGCCCATTCTAGGACTGATTATCCTAATAGAGATGATATTAATTTCCTAAAGCATACACTGGCATATTTTAAAGGTGATGCAGAACCGCAATTTTCGTGGCACCCGGTAACATTAACCCGATATATTCCGGCAGAGAGAAAATACTGATGAAAGAAATAGAACGACCCAGTCGTAATAATTTGGAAGGAATAGGAGGATGGCTAAATCCTTCAAGATACGGGTGGGAGCGTATTTCCTACTGGTTTCAGAGATTAACGGGAGTTTTTCTTTTGATTTACTTTATTGGACATGTGTATGAAACAAGTACTATAGTTAATGGGCAGAATGCATGGGAATCTTTTTTGGAATTAACTCAAACAGTGTGGGGACACTTGTTTCTAATTATGGTAATTGGAGCTAGTACTTTTCATTCTGCAAATGGGATTCGACTCATCTTTACCCATGCAGGTATTGGATTGGGAACCCCCAGTAGACCCGATTATCCATATTCTCCAGCATCGTTGAATTACAGACAAAAATCAGGTATTTGGATAGCATTAATCCTGGCTGCAGCTGCAATGTTTTACGGATTTAATGTCTTGTTTGGAGTGTAATAAAAATCAAAATGACAACCCGCACAATCTTGAGAGAAAGTCAAATAATGAAAATTCATTACATCACAGGTGCTGCTGCAATATTCGTTACTGCATTACACTTAATGATGAGATTAGTAGTCCCATTTGAGCAGAGTCTTGAATACGATTACGTTATTGCCAATTATAAGAATATAATTTATGTTCTAATTTTGGAGTCAATTCTTGTCTTAATTTCCGTGCATGGCTTTAACGGAATAAGAATAATATTGCTAGAGCTAAGACAGAGTAGAGCCTGGGAAAATATGGTTACTGTAGTTACAATTTCAGCAATGATAGGATTGATTGCATATGGCACTAGAACGATAATATTGGCGAATGGATTGTGATCGGGCATATTGAGTAACACTTTGGAAAATAAAAACGATAAGAAGATAACCCTAAAGGTATATCGAGAAAATAGAGGAAAAAACACAGGCTCCCACTATGATACTTTTGAAGTTCCATATAAAAAATGGACAACCGTGCTAGATGCTTTATTACATGTAAAAAGTTACATGGATCCTAGTGTTGCCATTAGATATTCGTGCAGAATGGCATCATGTGGTTCCTGTGGAATGAAAATAAATGGGATGCCTAAACTGGCCTGTTATACCAAAATCTCTGAATTAGAAACATCTACAATTGAATGTGAGCCATTGCCAAATTTTCCCATAATAAGGGATCTTGTTACTGATTTTTCTCGATTCTTCAATCATCATAAAAACATGCAACCCTACATTCAGGAAAATAATGCAGTTGAAGCAAAAGATGATACTAACAAAGGGACTTTTTCATTTTATCAATCTCCTGAAGACGTAGACAAATATCTACAATTTTCGTACTGCATAAAGTGCGGATTGTGCTATTCTGCATGCCCTACTGTTGGGACTGATGTGAATTTTCCCGGGCCACAGGCACTGGCACAAGAATACAGATATTTTGCCGACACGAGAGATGAATCGAAGAATAGATTGAATATTGTTGATGACAGACATGGAATATGGCGATGTCATTTTGCCGGTTCTTGTAGTAAAGTCTGTCCTAAAGGGGTAGACCCTGCCCTGGGTATTCAGCTATTGAGATCCTACATGCTTGGCATATCCAAGAACAATAAAGTGCCGGCCAAGAAAATTCAAATTGATAACGACAACAATGACAACAATGACAACAATACCAACAACATCAGTAAAGACACAGAATAAGTTGCTATTGTTCTAGTAGCAAGAGACAGGTGTCAATCTTCAAATAATTATTGAATTCGAGTGTCATCAGTACAAAATTTGAAAGTCAACTATTTAGAAGGTAACTTGCTTTCGTTGACTTGTTTGTTTATTGCATCAGCCATAAAGTGATTACTTACGTTGACCTTTGATTCAGTGACACCCTGTATTTTGAATACATTGTCTCGAATGTCCTGAGCTATCTTGAAACCAAATATAGCAGGACAAAACGGACTTGTCAAGTGTAAATCTATTTTTACTTTACCTTCTTCAATGTCTACTTTATCAATTAACTCTAATTCCATGATGGAGACTCCAATTTCAGGATCTACGATTTTTGTGAGCTCATCAAATATTGACTTGCGCAATTGCTGGATTTCCTGACCCATATCAAATGAATTTATTTTTATACTATATAACTATTGATTTTTGATCTTGAAATGAATTGCCAATTTCAATGCTATTAAATCTCATGCCGCAAATATTAATAATCAAGTCCAGCAGTAGTTTGTTTTAATAATGTATAGATCGCGCCACAAAGAAGATCTAGATAAACGCACATTAAATTTTCTTTCATCTATTGATATAGATGAAAAGATTCTCTGTTATGATGTTTTATGTACCAAGGTCCACGTTATCATGTTATACAAGATTAAGGTGTTAGAAAAGCATGAAGTTACTCGCTTGGTAGGAGAATTGAATAATGTCATGCAACATCCGGAAAAACTTTCCAGGGTGGGATATGAAGATATTCATGAAGCGCTTGAGACTCATTTGATAAAAAAGTTAGGAATCAACACAGGCGGGAAAATTCAAACAGGTAGATCTCGAAATGATCAAATAATTACAGATATTCGAATCAAGGCGAGAGATGACATAATCAACATAATTATTCACCTGATTAAATTGACAAAACAGCTGTTAGAAAAATCTGAAGATAACTTAGATTCAATAATGCCTCTTTATACGCATTTGCAGCAAGCACAGATTGGAAACTTTGCTCACTTTCTGTTGTCTTATTCTGAAGGTATGTTGCGTGAAATCGATAGATTGTTTTCACTCTATGAAAGAATAAATCAGTCACCTTTGGGTGCAGGTCCTATTGGAGGATCAATATTACCAATCGACAGAAACATGACGGCAAAACTGCTTGGCTTTGATAGTATAATGTCCAATTCCATTGATGCGACATCTTCGAGGGATTTTATGGTTGAATTTTCATCAAATATGGCATCAATAATGATAACGTTGAGTAGAATGTCCGAAGACCTTATTATTTGGTCCTCCCAAGAGTTTGGTTTTATTGAAATCAGCGATAAACATGCATCAACTTCAAGTGCCATGCCTCAAAAAAGGAACCCTGATCCTCTTGAAATTACAAGATCCAAAACAGCTATTGTTATTGGAAACCTCACAACGATTATGACGATACTGAAATCACTGCCTTCTGGCTACAGTAGGGACTTACAAGACACAAAGATTCCATTTTGGAATTCTGTCGAGTTAGTAGTTTCGTCACTAGAAATTATGAATGACATCATAAAGTATCTTGTAGTAAAAAAAGATAAGATGAAAACGGCATCGATGGAAAGCTACGCAATATCCCTTGATATTGCAGAAGTATTGGTTACAAAATACAAGGTACCTTTTAGATCCGCCCATCAGTTGGTCGGGGCGCTAGTAAATCTTTCTGCGAACAAAAATGACAGGATACCTTTCAGTTCGCTATCGAATGATGATATTAGAAATGTATTGTCAGAGATGAAAATCAATATCGCGCCTGATAATATAACCAGGGCAATCAAAGCCATTGACTCAAACAAGTCCATAAGAATCCGGAGTTCTAAAGGTTCCGTGAATCCAAAGGAACAGACTAGAATAATAAGAAAAAGCAAATTACAATTACAAAAATATTCAATGGAAGTTCAAAGAAGAAAGAAAGGTATGGATCTGGTAAAACAGAACATAGAAGGTACAATAAAGAAATTAGTTAGTACGTAATTGAGTTTATAGCATAATCATCATTGCATAGGAAATCTTCTGTTTTCCGGTGATAGTATCTATATTGGGTAACACTAGTGTTGGGTGTCCAAGAACATTGGCTCAGTCTTTTTTTCCAAAGGTATTATTGTAGCCTACATAGTTAGAGATATTCTATGTATTAACGCGTTAAACTACATATTATCATTTTCTGAGTACAATTAGTAACTAGTGCAAATAGTGTATTTTATGATATTATCTTAACCTTACAAACAAAATAATCGTTGATATAAATGCATTTGAATTAAACCCATGCGGTGGTCAGGATCAATACCACATACAAGTATCAGCCGACATCGACTAAATTTGTCTATCAAGGATAGTCTAATTAATGTTAATAATTTAATAAAAATATAAAACATGATGAGAAGATCAGATTGGATGTCGCAAGACAATACAGAGGAAAAGTCAACAATATGTATCAAATCGGAACTCTATGAAGAGCTAATGAAAGAAGCAGAAGAGAAACTCTATAACATTAAAGATCACATTGAGAATATTATAGATAGACATCTAAACAGGAATAAAATGATTAGTAAAATGTGGCCGGGATTACAAATTGCAACGGTTGATGATAATACTATAGTTGTGATTAATATTAGTAAGAGAAAATTTTATGATGTGAAATTACACGACAATTATATTCGCTGTGAACAGGATAAATCCGCCGGCTGCGACCATACTGCCTTTGTTTGGATGCAAGCTGAGGATCTGGAACTAGACAATAAGTTTTGATCTCATTCAACTTGATGTTTCAAAATATGAAGTACCCTGATATTCCTTTTGTTACGGAATTATTAATGAAAATCAGTTTGCACTTTTTGAATCACATCCAACATAATCCAGTTAGGAGAGCAAACCTATCAATACAGACTTTTGCACATGGAGTCTATTCTCAGCCTCATTCCACACGACTGATTTTTTTCCATCTATAACATCCGACGTAACTTCTTGACCT
>DASVGC010000294.1:0-2601 GCA_036379735.1 Nitrososphaeraceae archaeon | reverse complement strand
ATTACCATAACTTTTTCGTTGGCTTTGAGAACACCTGTTTCAACTCTGCCTACTGGTACTGTACCAACTCCTGTTATAGAATAAACATCCTGGATAGGTATCCTAAGTGGTTTTCCCAATGGTTTTTCTGGAGGTTCGAATAGATCGAGTGTCTCTGCAAGAGTAGGTCCTTTATACCAAGGCATATTTTCCGATTTCTTGACCAAATTGTCTCCTTTCCATCCAGAAACTGGAATGAAGCTTATTTTTGAAACATTATAGCCTACCAACTTGAGCATTTTCTCAACGGTTTCTTTTACTTCGTTATAACGTGCTTCTGAATATTTCGAGTCATCCATCTTATTGAGGGCAACTACGATTTGACCAACTCCAAGCGTCCTTGATAAGAATGCATGTTCTCTTGCTTGTCCACCAGGATCAGTAGCAGCCTCGGTTTCACCTGGCTTTACGGATACCACCAAAATTGCGACATCTGCCTCTGATGCGCCAGTAATCATATTCTTTATAAAATCTCTATGTCCAGGGGCATCAATTAAGGTGTAAAAATATTTAGAAGTTTCAAATTTCTGGAATGCCAGATCAATTGTTATTCCTCTTTCTCGCTCATCCTTAATGCTATCTAATACCCAAGCGTACTTGAAAGTGTCACCTTTTCCTGTTTCTTCAGATTCTTTGGCAAACGAATCTATAGTTCTTTGATCGATTACTCCCATATCTACTAATAAATGACCTACAATAGTCGATTTACCATTATCAACATGTCCCACTACCACCAGATTCATGTGGGGTTTTTTACTTGCGCTCATTAGATTAAAAGCGATAATAGGGCTTTATTTGTATTTCGTTAAATACAGGGTGAGAAATCCTACAAAATTCTGGTTCATTGGTTACTAGTAGAGATACTACGTAGATGATGGCTTTGCGCTATTCAATTACTAAATCCTATGATAATCGTCTTCAATCCTTACTATATCGTCTTCATCGAAGCTTCCGTAAGAAATTTCCAAAACAGTACAGCCAGAATTGCTAGCTTGAATTCTGTGCTTAGCTCCAGATGGAATATTGATGCTATCTCCTTCACTAAGAGTTGATTTCTTGTCTTGAACTTCTACGGTGCCAGAGCCTTTAATTATTTTCCAAAACTCCTTTCGCTTATTATGATATTGAAGACTTAATCGAGAGCCAGGTTCTATGTAGAGTAATTTTACGGTGCATCGTTCATTCTCGTTAAATTTTTCAAATGAACCCCATGGCCGTTTTTCAGAGTAAACTTCCACAAAAAAATAATGAAAAAGCATAATTTAATTATTGTCATATTATTTATAGTAAAAAATATACAATAGTTGCAATCAATTACAATTATTGGCTAAATCGTCAATGTGTACATGTAATAATCATGGCGATTGCAAGGGCCTGATAATGGAGGACGATGTTTTGAAGAATTTCTGTTCATGTAATTGCCATGATGGTAGTTATCAATTAATCCGAAATTCCATTGCCTCTAATAAAATGGAAAATCTCGGTAACCTTAGCACAAATCAAAATATGGATTAATTCCTAACCAGAGACACATCCACCATAGCATGCTAATTTATAATGAGAAGCTAATTATTTAATAGTGTGACTAATTTTAAGAACACTATTTCTTAATGTTCTGTTCTTACTGTACTGAAATAAGAATTTTTCTACCATCTATTTCAATTTCCTTGTAGGCTACGTCGTCTAATTTTGTAGGGGTTATGATTACCTGTTTTACTCTTACATAATACGCCAATTCATCTTTCAGTTTTTCAAGAGACATTAGATCCTCTGGACTTAGATTCGAGATATATGCAGAGGACAGTATTTCTGTAGGAACAAAGCTCTTTTCTTTTCTCAATTGCTGTATATTTCTTGCAATATCTTTCATAAGACCTATTGATATCAATTCGCTACTCCTAGTAGTATCAATAAGCACAACTACATTCTCTTGCTCAGATTCCATCAAGATATATGGTGCTTTTCCTTCATACGAAAATTCCACGTCATCTGTTGCCAACTTTATTTCACCAGATGAGTATTTGAGATCGAAACTCCCCTTACCAATAAATTGGTTAAATAAATCATTGATGTCAATATGATCAAATGACTGTAATGCATTTTTTAAATCGTTCTTTAATCTAGGAGCTATCTTTTTTACTCCGAGTTTGGCATTCAGAGTAACAAGTTTCTCCTTATTCAGAAAATCAATTTTATCCAGATAATTACTAAAATTTACTATTTTGACATCAACAGTCATTGTATTGAGTTGTTTTTTTAATATCTCTGACAATTCACTTGACTCAGAAAGATTTCTATCTTGAGTGCAAATGATGACCCTGTTAATGGGCCATCTTCTCTTAAATTTTGCCTTCATTCTTGCTGCATTAACTAGTGAAATTATTTGTTTTGATTTGTCTATTGTATCTTCAACTTTAGGGTTCACCAATTCACGATCAAATTTTGGCCAAGATTCAAGAAGTATTTCTTCCTTACGTTTGAAGCATAGCAGGTACAAATAATTCGTAATGAAAGGACTATACGAATGAAGGAGTATGTCAAGAACGTAAAGGGCATATCCAA
>DASVGC010000293.1:0-2623 GCA_036379735.1 Nitrososphaeraceae archaeon | reverse complement strand
TGTCAGAATCTCTCCCTGTTTGCGTTGGAAGATCAAAAGCCAAAGATAAACCAGTTTGTCCATGCTCTAGCAAGAATCGAAATCTATTGTTAGTTTCTTCTGCACTTCCAAAGCCACTGTACTGTCGCATTGTCCAGAGTCTTTCTCTATACATCTCCGGATACAGTCCCCTGGTGTACGGAAATTTACCTGCTTCATCATCATTGCTCATACTGGTAAGATCTTTATTTGAAAAAATTCTCTTTACTGGAATTCCTGAATCGGTTTTAATTTTTTTAACCTCTTGTTTTGCCATACTTACATCCCCTACACAATTATCTTATTAGCAAAATTTAAAGCTGCGCTATATGGCTCGACTTCCTTTTTGAGTATTTTGTCTACAAGTTTTTCGTATTCTTGACTTTTCATTATTTTTTCAATAGATTTTTCCTTAATTACGTTTAAAATCATATCTCTTAATTCATTTTCAAGTATGGATTTTTCTCTCGCTCGATATTTTTCTTCATCCAGGAGCTGGACTAGGGCCTTTGTTAACTCTTTAATTCCTTTATTCACCTTCGCAGAACATTTGAATACTAATTTCTTATTATCTCCTACCAAATCTGAGATTATGTTATATAATATAGTCGAACCCTCTAGATCTGATTTATTGATAACATAGATATCCCCTATTTCAGTCAATCCGGCTTTTATTGCTTGAATGCTATCTCCAGTCTGTGGATTAAAAATAACGACAGTAATATTTACCGCTTTAGAGATTTCAATTTCAAGTTGTCCTGCCCCCACACTTTCGATTAATATTAGATTGTATCCGGCAGCATCCAAAATTCTGACGACATTTCTAAGTGACCTAGAAATACCTCCTTCTGCTCCTCTCGACGCCAAGCTTCTAACATAAATCTCGTCGCTTATTGACATCATACGTACTCTATCACCCAATAAAGCGCCCCCGGTTATCGGGCTAGATGGATCTACTGCAATGACGGCAACTTTATAGCCACGAGAATGAAATTCCGTAGCAATTCTTCCTATTAGGGTGCTTTTACCCGCACCTGCCGATCCGGTAAATCCAATTGTTCTTGCATTTTTTGTTTTCTTGAAAATCCCATGAATTATGTTCAATGACTCGGGCTCATTGTTATCTATAATTGAGATAGCCCTAGATATTGATCTCTTATCTCCTTTTAAGATCCCCGATACTAATTCTGGCAAGAGAGATTTAGCTGCAAAGTTAAGTATTAAAACTTACTTCTGTTGTTGCCAACGATTTCCTAGGATGAATCCCAAATCGACAAAAAATTTTAAAGCTACATTGTAAATTTTAGATATATGTCAACACTTACCCATGGAAAAAAGAAGCCGATAAGAGTTCTAGTGTCTAAACTAGGGCTGGATGGACATGATCGTGGAGCATTGGTAATATGTAGAGCACTTAGAGATTCCGGTATGGAAGTAATTTACTCTGGATTATTCTGTACTCCAGAACAGGTTGCAAAAATTGCAATTGATGAGGATGTAGACGTTGTTGCAATGAGTTTGTTGAATGGGGCACATCTTACTTTGTTTCCGAAGGTTGCGACGTTATTAACGGAGCGAGGGGTAAGTGATATCCTACTGATTGGCGGAGGAGTTATTCCAGGTAAGGATAAGAAACAACTAGAGGAAAAGGGAGTAAAAGGCAACTTTGGTCCAGGAACACCTCTTGAAGCTATAATCGAGTTTATCCACAATAATATCAAAAAATAACCAACCACCACTTATCTGCCACACATGGTCCTTACATAGGAACGCATATTTTTTCTAGTTCGAGTCTAGCACATGAAATATTAATCCCTATACATGCCTTATCGTCTTAACTATCATTAAAACGATCCAAATAACCAAGACAATAATTCCAATAATTATCAGAATGTTTCCAATAGTACCAGCAGGATATGGGATGGGTGCATAGAACAATACAGCTCCAATTACAATTAGAACTATTGCTAAGATCAGTAAACTTTGATTAGAAATTGCAGTCATGTACTAAAACTATAGGCAAACAAAGTTTATTACTATAATATACGTCAGACGCATTTATTTTCAAAATAATCCGGTAGACTGTGCTAATACAAAAGAACATTTATGATTAGACTGGGGAAATAATAGAAACAAAAATTGAAAGAAGGAAAAATATAGTAGATAGTTAGTCTACTGGATTTGATTCAATCTCTCCATCGGTTGAAGGAACTGTCATTGAATCATTGGATTGTGTCATGGCACTGCCGGTATCATTCATACCCATCATACTGTCGCTTGATTGAGATGATCCCATTTGATCTTCTATTGTTTGATTCGCACCTAGTGTATTATCAGTCGTTTGATTCGCACCTAGTGTATTCTGAGTTGTTTGATTAGCATTTAATGTATTTTCAGTAGTTTGATCTGTGCTTAATGTATTTTCAGTAGTTTGTGAAGACTCCAATTGATTTTGATTTTGATTTTCCACTGTTATTTCATTTATGTCTACGTCCTTCAGGTCTATGTCAATGTTGATATCACTGCCGCCGCTAATATGTGCTCTCTTGGTAACGACATCTATCTCTATTGTTCCTTTACCTATCTGGCCTCTGATTTCACCGTC
>DASVGC010000292.1:0-4287 GCA_036379735.1 Nitrososphaeraceae archaeon | reverse complement strand
GGTATGTTAGGCTAACTGGATTTTATTGCTATTTTGAAAATTTATAAATAATCTCAAATCGCGTTGTTTGTTAAATGAAAATTACTGTTATAGGTGCCGGAAGGGTAGGATCATCGGTTGCATTGAATTGCTCATTGAGAGAATTAGGTGACATTTTACTTTTAGATATTGTAGAAGGTTTACCTCAAGGAGAAGCGATGGATATAAACCATCAATTAGCTGAAAGAGGGATAGATAGTATAGCGCGCGGTTCTAATAATTACGAAGATATGAAAGGATCCGACTTTGTCGTCGTTGTTGCTGGGGTCGGTAGAAAGCCAGGGATGACGCGCATGGATTTGCTCAAGACTAATGCCGATATAGTAAAGGGTGTATGTGACAAAATTAAGAATTACGCCGCTGATTCAAAGATAATTGTAGTTACAAATCCACTTGATCCTTTGACATATCTCGTACTAAAGTCGCTTGGTGGAAAGAGATCACAAATTATGGGTATGGGTGGAATGCTCGATTTGTCTAGATTTAAAGAACACATAAGTTCAGTAACCGGAATATCTAGAGACTCTGTTCAAGCTATGGTAATAAGCGAACATGGAGAAAATATGCTTCCACTTGTTAGGTTTTCAAGCTTGGGTGGAATCCCATTAACTGAATTCATATCTACAGAACAATCAAGAGATCTTGCGACCAAGACAAAGAGTATTGCAGCTGAAGTAATATCATTGAAAGGCGCAACGGTTTATGCTCCTGGAAATGCCGTATCTACTATGGTGGAAAGTATTGTAAAAAACAAGAAAGCAATACTACCTGTATCTGCATTACTTGAAGGTGAATATGGATACAATGACGTGTGCATAGGTGTGCCATGCATCTTGGGCGAGGAAGGTATGGAGAAAATAATTGAACTAAAATTGGATGAGAGCGAAAAGACAGTTTTTGATCTGGGAGTGCAGAGTGTAAAAAACGCCATAAAGAGTTTTTCTCTTTGACATTGGAGTCAATTAACTGACAGCAGAGAAATGGAACTCCGAGAAATATTAGAAAAACTGGCAAAGGGCGAAATATCTGTTCGAATCGCAGAACGAGAACTGAAATTATTTTCAATCGAATATGTAGAGAAAAATTTAGCGAAAATAGATCCTCTTCGAGAACTAAGAAGCGGAATACCAGAAGTTATACTTGGTGAAGGTAAAGAACTCAAAGATCTCTACAAAATTATTGTTGCTACTGTATCAAAGAAGGGATTTGCAGTGATAAGCAAAGTTAGCCCCGATTATATGGACAAATTGTGTAAAAAACTCGAAAAAGAAAAACTAACGATGGAAAAGGGGATAAACACGTTATTAATTACATCAAAATCTCACAGATTTCCCAAAAGGAATGGAAAAGTGGGGATACTTTGTGCTGGAACTTCCGACATAAAGATTGCTGAAGAAGCAAAAATTATGGCAGAAGTAATGGGTTGTGAAACTCTTGTCGAATATGATGTGGGTATTGCGGGAATTCACAGGACATTAAAAGCTGTAAGCAGGATGATAAGTTCTCAGGTTGATATAATAATAGTAGTGGCTGGCATGGAGGGGGCTTTGGGATCTGTTGTTTCCTCAATTACTGACATACCTGTAATTGGCGTGCCGACCTCAATAGGGTATGGCTTTGGCTCAAATGGGATTGCAGCTCTTGCATCCATGCTTCAAACCTGTTCAATGGGTATGACTGTTGTAAATATCGATAATGGAATCGGGGCCGGTGCATTTGCCGCTATGGTAGCAAACAAAATGTCAACCAAATCCAAATCCGACTAAAGCAGCATAATGAAGATTTATAAGTAATTCATAATCTTGTCAAATTTATAATAGGATAGACAGGTGTATTTTCAGTTTATGGTTTATACTTCAACATTCAGAAGAATAAGAGAAAGAAAAACAAATTACCGAAAGAGAGAAAAATTGCTTATTGGTAAGAAGGATTTTGTGACCGTTAATGTAAGTGATCAAAACATATCAGCTCAATTGATAAGACCAGAACTTCTTGGAGACAAAGTGTTGGCCTCTGTACATAGTAACGAATTATTGTCATATGGGTGGAAAGGCTCCCGCAAGAATATCCCTTCATGTTATCTAGTTGGTCTTTTGTTGGGTAAGAAATGTATTCAAAAAAAGATTACAAGTGCAATATTATACATAGGTAAAAGACACTTTACTACCAAGATTGCAGCATGCCTGAAGGGTATGTCTGAGGCAGGATTAGAGATGCCAATTTCAAAAGAGGTTCTTCCTTCAGATGAAAGAATCCAAGGTACTCATATTGCAGAATATGCAAAAAAAATAAAGTCTAATGATGATTTGTATAAATCAAGATTTTCATCAAACTTGGGATTAGGATTGGAACCAGAAAAATATCCGAACCATTTCTCAGAAGTAAAAGACAGAATAGTAAATGACAAGAACGAAAAGAAGTCAGATAAGTCAGATAAGTCAGATAAGTCAGATAAGGCGCCTAAAACTACCAAGACCAAGACTTCAAAGAAGAAAGGAGAGTCGAAATGAGCAATCCTAGACGGGATGAGCAGGCTACAGTATGGAAACCCCGTACTGCGTTAGGACAGATGGTCGTAGAAAATAAAATTAGTTCAATGGAGCAGATTTATGAAAATGGGATGCGTATTCAGGAATCAGAAATAGTGAAACATTTGCTTCCTGACATTAAGAGCCAAGTTGTGCACGTTGGAATAGTACAGAAGCAAACTGACGCCGGAGAAATGACACGATTTAGTGCGCTCGTTGCTGTTGGTAACGAAGCAGGTTGGTTTGGAATAGGTATGGGAAAGGCATCTCAAATGAGAATTGCAATTGACAAGGCTACAATTAATTCATACCTTCACATCATTCCAGTGAAATTGGGTTGTGGTAGCTGGGAATGTCGATGTACTCAACCGCATTCCATTCCATTCAATGTTCGAGGAAGAGGCGGCAGCGTTAAAGTAGAGATACTTCCAGGTCCCAGAGGATTAGGACTTGTTGCTGGAGAAAATATAAAGAATTTATTAAAACTGGCTGGTATAAAGGACGCATGGACAAAATCTTTCGGATCAACCAATACTATGACTTCTACTGCGATGGCAATATTCAATGCACTTAATTCAACTTACATAACAGGGTGAAAAATAGTGGCATTATTAGTAGTTAGAATGAGAGGAACAGTAAATGTGCCTTACTGGGCAATAAGTACGCTTAAGAATCTCTATTTGACCAAGAGATTTTCTGCAACTCTTGTTCCAGAAACAACAAATTACCTGGGCATGTTAAGAAAAATAAATCAATGGGTGGCATGGTCAAAGGCCGATTCAGACATAATAAAAACATTAATTGAAAAAAGAGGTAAAAAGAAAGGTGCTAGATTAGAATCAGGGGTAGAAAAGAAGACTAAATCTGAGTACAAGGGTATTGATGAATTGGTAAATGTCATCGTAAATGATAAGATAAAGTTCTCAGAACAAGACAATATTAAACCGTGGTTTACCTTGAATCCACCAAAAGGTGGTTTTAGAAAGAGTACTAAAAAACAGTTCTCAGATGGCGGTATCCTTGGAAATAACAAAGAATTACTTGAAATTGTAAAAAGAATGGTTTGAAATTGGTGAAGATGACATCAGTTTTACATTTATATTTACACACTTATTTTGATTGTATAAGGTAAATCGTACATGGCAACTAGATTGAGAAAAAGCCGCAGACATCGAGGGACAAGATATTGCGGATGGGGTCAGATAGGCCAACACAGACAATCTGGAAGCCGGGGTGGAATAGGCGGAGCAGGAAAACATAAACACTTTTGGATTCGAACTGTAATTGAAGAACCCGACCATTTCGGACATGACACTCTTAATTCGTATAGTAGGTTTTTAGTCAAAAAATGGATAAACTTGAGAGATTTAAGGACACTCTCAACAAGATTCAGTGATAAAAAAGATCAAAAGACAGTATTAGATCTTGGATCATTAGGAATTCAAAAACTCTTGGGCGGCGGAAGTATTGACGAAAGTTATGTTATAAAGGTGGCACAAGCCTCTGCTAGTGCCAAAAAGAAGGTAGAGTCGGCAGGAGGTAATATAATTTCAAATGAGCACAGTGCACAATGAAAGTATCGTAAGAACTGTAATAAAGAAAGTCTCAGCTTACATTCCTCAAGTTGAGAAACCTAAAAAGAAAATCGGATTAAGCGAGAAATTCATTTGGTGTGGAATTGCATTATTTGCATATCTTGTTATGGGTCAAATTCCACTTT
>DASVGC010000291.1:0-2191 GCA_036379735.1 Nitrososphaeraceae archaeon | reverse complement strand
TTAGGACTATTTTCTGGTAGAGTTTTAAAATCAAAGCGAAAGAGGATGAGATGGTCAAACAAGTACTACAAGAGGCGAATGCTTATGTTAGACAAAAAGGCTAACCCTTTAGAAGGGGCTCCACAAGCAAGGGCTATAGTTCTTGAAAAAGTTGGAATCGAATCAAAGCAGCCAAACTCTGCTGTAAGGAAATGTGTTAGAGTACAATTGATTAAAAATGGAAAATCAATTACTGCATTCCTTCCTCGTGACGGTGCCTTAAATTACATAGACGAGCATGACGAAGTCTTGTTAGAAGGTATTGGCGGATCAATGGGAGGTGCCATGGGAGATATCCCTGGTGTCAGATGGCAAGTATTCAAAGTGAACGGAGTATCACTTATAGAGCTGGTCTACGGAAGAAAAGAAAAGCCAAGGAGATAATTTGAATGGTTACAAAAGAAACTGTCATGTTGTTATTTAACAAATGGAGCACGGGTGACATTGAAATCCAGGATTCTGGACTTAAAAATGTAATTGCATTAGATCCAGCTATAATCCCGATTAGCTTTGGAAGACATGAGCATCAACGACTAAAGAAAGCTGAAGTCCACATCATTGAAAGGCTTGTAAACAAGTTAATGCACTTTGGAAAGAAATACGCCAAAAATACTGGAAGAATGGGTGGAAAGAAAGGCAGAATGATAAAAACTGTAAAGACCGCACTTGACCTAATACATTATGAAACTGGCAAAAACCCAGTAGAGCTATTAATCAGGGCAATTGAAAACGCCGCGCCTAACGAAGACACAACAAGAATAGTTTATGGTGGTGTTGTATATCACGTCTCTGTTGATGTAGCACCGTTAAGGCGCATAGACTTGGCACTTAGGTTTATTGCAGAAGGAGTAAGGGAATCAACCTACTCAAATCCAAAGACCATAGAAGAGGCTCTGGCAAAGGAAATAATTTCAGCATCGCATAATTCCATGGAAAGTCATTCAGTTAAAAAGAAAAATGAACAAGAAAGAATAGCCATGTCTTCAAGGTAAAAGAATCTTTTTTTTCTATACTCAATATTTTTATTTTTCAACCATTGCTTCTTCAGGATAATCAACAATGCTGAAAGTTAAATAACGACGGATTATTCTGAAAGAATTGTAAATGAGCGCTAAAGAAAGTAAAATTTTTTCAAAAGTTTCATTATCGGGTACTAACTCCGGTAAGAAAATAATAAAGCAAGTATTATTACGTGAAAAAGGATACAAGCAATACAGTAAATACCGAGTCGAATCTGAAAGGGAATTTACAGAGTTTACAAAAAGATTTCTCCTGTCATTACATGAAAAACTGATTTCAGATCCAAATCCCAAAGCGACAATGAAAAAATTTATCGACGAAATAGAGGCTAATGAATTGTCGTTAGATGATTCAAAAATTGAGTCGGTACGAGAAAGGCTCTCAAAACCAGATGTTTTGGCAGATAGAGTACAGAGAATACTGAATTCTAACTTTGTAAAAATGACCTTTCCTGTGTTCTCAGCCTTGATTGACAGTGCTTCTGATTTCTATAAAGAACCGGTCTCAAAAGAAGTAAGGACCTCTATTGTCGATGGTCACGTAATTGCTATCGACCTAAGTGAACCGATGGATAGGATAATGGATGCGGATGAAGATATCGAATTCTTGGATGACTACAAACTTATGAATCCCTATATACTGGAAATAGCACGACAAAAGATCTCGGCAGGTGGTGATTCTGTATTAAAGGCCTTCGAAGATGGATTCAAGGACGCAAGGATTGGACAGTACATAGACGCCAGATTGAAATTAAAACCCGAATCCATAAGCGATGAAAATATGATTGGTTGCTACAAAAAATATCGTGCAGTCATGGGTACTGCCGGTCGTAACATGGCGTTCAATATGGCTCCTCTTAATGATATTTTTCATTTAGGGATGGCAAAGGCAGCTGAATGTGTAGGGTGTGGTAACGAAATGGAAGATGCAATAGTAAATGGAGGAATAAAGATTCCCTCGTGGCCGCTGTACTATTCCATCGTTACAAATAATGTTGAAAAGGCATTTGAACTTACTCTAAGTAAAAGTGAAATATATTTGGATGAAGCAAGGATTGCACTTGAGATGCTACCAGAAGAGGTAACTATAAAACCATTTTTGAAATTTTTGTTCCTGACAGTAAGTCAGTGAC
>DASVGC010000290.1:0-9864 GCA_036379735.1 Nitrososphaeraceae archaeon | reverse complement strand
CTGAATTATATGACTTTACCAAAATAGACCTTTATCAGAACAAGTTAACTCTGATCCACAATTTTCACATCTGAGATGGCAGCTTTGGATGCTAAACATTGTAAATCCGCATCTCATACACCTTCTTTCTTTTTCAACTTTCTTATCCTCGCTTTGCACTATATATTTTTGAGAATATCATTTATTAAAGCGTTTAAGATAATTCAGGTCGTAAAGATTAATTAACGCTGTAATGCAGGTTCTTTGCATATTGACTCAGTTTAAGATAATAATCTCCGATAAAAAGGGTAAAAGTGTTAGCAAGGAACTAAAGGACAAAGAAGCTCAGCCACTGGTTGGGTTAAGAGTAGGAGAAATTATTGATTCATCAGTTGTCGGTATACCTTCTGGCAAGATCCAACTTAAGGGAGGTAGTGATAAATCTGGAACCCCAATTAGAAGTGACGTCCATGGAGGTGTAAAAAAATACGTCTTGTTATCGAAAGGAGCAGGAATGAGAGATGATCGTGAAGGCATTAGAAAAAGAAAATTGGTTAGGGGAAATATGATTACAGAAGAAATTTACCAGATTAATTGTTTACTCACTGAAGGAAACTTACCCGTCACTGCCGAAGCCGAGACAAAAGAACCCAGTAAGACGGAAGAACCCAGTAAGACGGAAGAATAGCCGACTGCAATACAACACATATAATATTTTCTGACTTTATCATTAAGTAAATTAATATCTCTGTAAAATTTCACTATACCTATTGCATTGGAAAGAAACTCTGCCTGAATGGTATGTTAATCAGTATGGTTATCAACCATGTGTCAATATTGGAACAGCCGGACATGTAGACCATGGAAAAACTACCCTTGTTGAATCAATAACTGGTGTTTGGACTAGTGGACATAGTGAGGAATTAAGAAGAGGAATTACCATTAAGGTTGGATATGCCGATGCTGCATTTTACAAATGTAAGAATTGCCCTCCACCATTAGGCTATTCTACTCAACCTGAGTGCAAGAATTGCGGGCAAAAGTCAGAATTTGAGAGGGTCGTTAGTTTTGTTGATTCTCCGGGTCATGAAAGTCTAATGGCAAATATGCTATCAGGAGCGGCGCTTATGGACGGAGCAATTTTGGTCACAGCAGCAAATGAAAAAGTACCACAACCACAAACAAGAGAGCATTTGCTCGCTTTACAAACACTTGGCATAAAACAGATTGTGTTGGTCCAAAATAAGGTCGATTTGGTATCTTATGAGGAAACAATAGAGAATTATAAACAAATAAAGACTTTTGTCAAGGGAAGTGTAGCTGATACAGCTCCAATCATCCCGGTGTCTGCACAGCACAAATTAAATATTGATGCATTGATCGAGGCTATCCAAACTAATATTAAGACACCGGAAAGATCAAAAAATTCTGAGCCTTTAATGCATGTTCTGAGATCATTTGATATCAACAAGCCTGGTTTACCAATAAGTGATGTAAGAGGTGGAGTAATTGGCGGATCATTAATCCAGGGAGATTTCAAGACAGGAGACGAAATCGAAATTCGTCCAGGATTATATGACGAAAAGAAAGGAAAATACGAACCGATAACGTCAAAGATTTCATCCCTAGGTACGGGAGCAGGGATTGTCCAAGTTGTAAAACCAGGGGGCTTGGTAGCTCTTGGAACAATGTTGGATCCATACCTAGTTAAGAGTGATTCATTGATAGGCTCCTTGGTAGGATTGCCAAGCTCTCTTCCTCCTGATCTTTATGACGTTACCATAGAACTAAACCTTTTTGAAACTGCCGTAGGAACACAGGAGCTTGTCAAAGTCGATCCGATTAAAGTGAAGGAATCTTTGCGTCTTAATATTGGGACTGCGGCTACTCTTGGTACAGTTACTCATGTAAAGAATCAAACTGTAGAAATTAAACTAAAGAAGCCAGTTTGCATGGTCAGCAACAATAGAGTCGCGATAAGCAGAAGAATTGCAGATAGATGGCGCTTGATAGGCTCGGGTATTGCTTCCTAGGATTGTATGTGACTATACAGAATATAAGTACCCGGACAAATGATTAGACACGAATATTCACAGATAATCAATCAGTCAGTAAGAACATATTTTCTTTCATCTCTTATCACAGACACAGCACCATTTCCTTTAGTGACATGCCCTATCTGATGATACCTTACTTTGCTTTTTTCTAGAATTTTTTCCACATTATCTATTCCTGATTTTGAAACAATAATACAAAATCCAATTCCCATGTTAAAAGTGGAATACATTTCTTTAAGTGATATCCTTCCTGCCTGCTGAATGAGACTGAATATATTTTCTTGTTGTGGAAGATTGTCCAAGTTATAGTTGACTTTGTTATTTAGTCTCGATAGCTTGGCAAATGAGCCTCCGGTAATATGTGCAAGTCCATGGATAGAATCTAATTCCTTGAGCATCTTAAGAATGGGCTTGACGTATATTCTAGTTGGTTTCAATAGTTCTTCACCTATAGAGCATTCAAGGAACTTGTGAGAATTTTTCAATTTGTATCTTGGGAGTAAAACCTTACGAGCAAGTGAATATCCGTTCGAATGCAGACCACTACTTTCTAATCCAATTATGACGTCTCTCTGGGATATTTTGTTACCCATGACTAATGATTTCTTGTCAGCTACTCCAAAGACAGAGCCTACTAAATCAAATGTGTTTTCTTCTTTTTCATTAAGAAGATCTGGGAGTATGGCAGTTTCTCCTCCTACTATTGCCACCTGAGACTCCTTCGCACCTTTTGCCACTCCTTTCACCAGCTCTCTTACAAGGTAACTATCAGGTTTCTTTAATGCAATATAATCAAGGAAACCAATTGGTACAGCTCCAACACAAATCACATCGTTTACGTTCATGGCCACACAATCAATACCCACGGTATCAAATTTTTTCATCAGTTGTGCAATAATGATTTTGGTTCCTACTCCATCGGTATGTAGGGCATAAACTTTAGACTGAAATTCAAGCAAACCTGCGTAATGTCCATAACCAGACCAGACGCTCCAGTTCTTATTATCAACAGAAGAATGAGTAGTTGAAACCAGTTTACCAATATCACGTTGTATTCTCCGTATTTTCCGGATGTTTACGCCTGCTCTAGAATAACTCCACATACCGATTACTAAGATTCTACAACACGTATTATAAATAAAGCACCATCAATTCTTTCTCGAAATCGACAATCCGAAAATTAACTTATAAAGATGAATATAATTGTAATAGACATGGAAGACTCTGCGTCTGTTTTCGAAGACTCTGAAAAAACATTCATAGAATTATCCAATTCCCAGCGACTCCAGATAATAAATGCACTAAAAAAATCTAGCATGAATCTGACTTTAATTGCAAAACATCTGGGGATAACTATGCAAGAAGCTCATAGAAATTTCAATAGACTTATGGAGGCAGGTATAGTAAACAAAGATTCCAGTGGCGCGTATTCTTTAACGACATTTGGCAATACTATTATGACACAGATTCCGTCCATTAACTTTCTCTCGAAAAATAAGAATTATTTTTCAGATCATTATTTTGCGGATCTTCCTATGAAATTTGTTCAACGGATTGGATCGTTGGACAATAGTGATTATATCCAGGGTTTTGTTGCAGTAATGGAGGAAATCAAAGAAATGTATCGATATTCTGAGGAGTATATTTATGGCATGATTCCTCAAGTTCCACTAGATCTTATGGAAGTAGCCGCAAAGATAGTAAAGGAACGCAAAATAAAGTTTAACTACATATTGCCCAAGAATGCAGTTGTACCAAAAAAAGGTAAAGACTTTCTAAACGAAATCAATTTCCCAGAATTATTGAAGAATGGTTTGGTTGAAAGAAAGATGGTAGATGAATTAAAGGTCTCTGTGGTATTGAATGAAAAAAAGGCATTAGTGATGTTTCCAAACATCAAGGGAGAGACAGATATGAATGGAGCATTTTCCAATAGTTTCCACAAAGAGAACAATGAATTGTTTCATGAATGGTGTCTAGATTATTTCAGATACAACTGGTTGAATTCAAAGCCTTTTGATAATACTAAACTTAGGGAAGTATAATCCATTCTAGTTTTAACTATATAATCAGGATTTAGAGAAATTAGCCTACATTAAATAAATTATTTCCTCTGCTTTCGAGTTGCTTTCATGGCAGAAAGCAATGCTCCGGCTTTTTGCTCAGTTTCGAGATATTCATTTGTTGGAATAGAATCCATGACGATTCCCGCACCAGCCTGAATAAACGCCTTGTTTCCATTAATAAATAACGATCTTATTATGATCGCAAAATCGCAGCATCTATTGAATGAGAAATATCCTAATGCGCCAGCATAAGGACCCCTAGATGATTCTTCTAGCTCGGAAATTACTTCCATCGCTCTCACTTTGGGTGCTCCAGAAACCGTCCCTGCTGGAAATAAAGATCTGAATGCATCAAAACAATCGTATCTACTATAAAGATCACCGGTGATATGCGATACTATATGCTGCACATGACTGAATCTTTTAACTATCATTAACTCCTTGGGTTGAACAGTGCCAAATTTGCATACTCGACCAAGATCATTTCTCGCCAAATCTACCAACATAGTGTGTTCGGCCAGCTCCTTCTTGTCTCTTAATAGTTCTTTCTCTAACCTTCTATTTTGACGCTCATTTGCTACAATTGGTCTTGTTCCTGCTATTGGAAATGTTTCAATTTTGTCATTTACTACTCGAAGTAGCATTTCAGGACTTGAACCGATAATAAATCTTTTTTTACGCTTAAAGAAATACATGTATGGTGATGGATTTAATTTTCTTAAATTTTCATATAGCATCATTGGATCTCCTTTGACGTTAAAAATGAACTTTCGTGAAATTACTACTTGAAAGACATCGCCATTGTAAACGTAATCCTTTGCTTTCTTCACTTTGGAAATAAAATGACTTTTGGTAGTTCCCGAGACTGGCTTTGAGAACGAGAAAGATTTACTCAAATCTTTTGATTTGGAATTTAAGATTTTTTCTAACTCAACAAGTCTTGATTTTTTACCAATGTGGAAATAATAAGTTGCTTTATCTTTCCTGTCATGAATCAAACCATCAGTATAAATTCCGAATTCCAATAGAGGAAACATATTATCTGCTCTTTTTGATGGTAACTGTTCCCAGAATTTGATTGCATCATAGCTTACATATCCTACCGCACCTCCTATATATCGCAATCTTTTCTCATTAACTATTGGCATGATTCTCTTTAATTCAGCAAGTGGATCCTCTACCTTCTTTTTGGAAATTATTTTCCCGTTCTTATAAATTTGAAATGTTTCTTTATCACATTTTACAGTAAATTCGGGGTCAAATCCTATAACTGAAAATTCTGAAAGTTCCTTCGGTCCGGTTAAAGACTCTAAAATGAATGCATTCTCATAATTCATGTAAATTTGTATAAAAATTTCAAATGGGTCCTTGTCAGTACTAATTTTTTTCTTATTAAATGTAAAGTCTTGAGGCCCTGAAATAAAATCCTTAAGCATTTATGATAGTTACCATTAGAGGATGTTCTAAAACAGGATTTAAATCTTCTGAGACAAGCCCCTCAACTCTAATGAATGTTGCAAAGAGCCATTTAATGAAATCCTAAGATAATTTCAAAAAATACGAATATGCAAACCAACAGTTCTTAATGATTGGTAACTTATGGACTGGGCAAGTTTATAGGTGCTCTTACTAACGATCAATTATATTCGTTGTTGCCAATGGTTTTCTTCCCATAAAACCTTCGTCTTTTCTATGCCAAAATTTTATTTCATTCTCGCCTTCTTTCCAACAAAGCCATACTTCCTCATCAAACCTCAGGGAGGGGAAATCCAAAAGACCTTCGTCAACACTCTTTATCATTACTCCTTTATTTTCTAATTCCGCTATGGTTTCATACAGTTTGAATACAGCCCTATTCAGCTCTTGTTTCTTACTTATGAAAGGAGTAAATTTTGTACCATCGTTAACCAGTCGTTGTAATTCTTCCTGAAGTTTAATTACCTTATTTTTCTGAATAGTAATGCTAGAAAATAGTTTTTTTACTTCGGGCAATACTCTGTTGGCATCTTGTGGAGTATAGTAAATCGGTGGCATATCTTCCAAAATTTACAACAGCCAATTTAATCATTATTATTGCTCCTAATTCTGACCCCAGAGTTTCTTAGTTTTCGGGAATGCGCCGGAGTTTCCTGTTTGTGCGTTTTCCTTTTCTTGTTTTATTAAGATCCCCTAACCCATGAGGATAGATTTCCCATGAATTTGATCTACCAAATAGATTATCTAATTTGTCAGAAGCATGAACAGAAAACTTATTCAACGCCAGATGAATAGATTCGTGACTAATAATCGATGAAGCGACCTCTGCAGTCTTTCCTACCGAGTCATATTCCCTCCAAGAACGGTAATTTGCTATAAATGCTCTGGATTTTCCGTAGTATGACACAAACATTAATCCCCTTCTCCCCATTGTTCCACGCAAACGAAGATCCGCAACCATTTATCTTTTATTTACCAGTGTTGTCCTCATTAATGTTTACAGACCTTTTCTGTCCTGCACATATTAATTCTATCAACAATAATATTGCTAAACTGTACCCTGGCTTAGAAAATTTAGTAAGAAGCCCTTCTGTTATTGTAAAAATTTTATTATTCGTTGGACGCCGAGTTTATTCAAAATATTTATTTATCTGTTACCCGGGATTTGGAGTTATACTCTTTTAACACATGACGTAAATTGTCAATTTATGCCGAATCTGAAAGTGCAAAATAAGACTGAGATACTCAAGAATAACCACTCTGATTCGTTATCTTTAACACTGGAGGCCATAGAAGCGGGGTTACAATCGGTTAATCCCACATCCATTATAAAAAAATCCGTACTGGTAAAGCGTAATTGTTTAACCGTAACTGATTTCAGCGGGAAAAAGATAGATTTCGATCTTGGAGGTTTCAAGTCAATCTACTTGGTTGGAGCAGGCAAGGCAACAGCTTCTATGTCAGATGCATTTATACGCGTATTAAAAAAAGAGAATGTCAAGTCATGCTGTATTACAATTCCATACGGAATAACAATAAAAAACAAACTTTGCACTGTAACACATGCGTCTCATCCCATCCCAGACTCCAATGGGGTTTTAGGTACAGAAAGAATATTACAAATCTTAGAAAAAGTGAAAAATAATGATTTCGTGGTAATGTTCTTATCAGGAGGAGCTTCTGCCCTAATGCCATTGCCCATAGACATCATAAACTTGAAAGAGAAGCAAAACATAACTAAAAAGCTTCTTTCTTCAGGAGCAACAATTGACGAGATGAACACTGTTAGAAAACATTTGTCCAAAGTAAAGGGTGGAAGACTCGCAGAAATAGTCAATCGTAGATTTAGACTCTTGACGTTAATTTTGTCAGATGTGGTTAATGACAAGATTGATGTAATTGCATCAGGTCCCACAGTACCAGATTTGACCACATTTGTAGATGCCAAAAAAGTACTTGTAAAATACAAAATTTGGAATAACAATAAGATAGTATCCAATAAACTTAGGAAATTAATATCTGAAGGAATTTCAGGATATATCAAAGACACTCCAAAACCAGGAAATCGCATATTTTCTAATATTAATAACGTTATTATTGGCAATAACACTATTGCGTGCCAAAATATTAAATTATTTTTAGAAAGAAAAGGAATAAAGACAATGTATTTGGGTTCTAGTTTCACAGGAAAAGCTGCGGATCTCGGTAGTTTTCTATTTAGACTTGTCAATGATTTTCCCTCAATCCTGACTCCCTATGCGTTTGTTCTAGGAGGTGAAACCACTGTTGATTTGAAAAACAGGACAGATGGTATTGGAGGCAGAAATCAAGAAGCTGTGCTTTCAGCCGCATCACTATTTAAAAATTTAGATAAGGAAATGGATTTTACTATTACTAGTTTTGGTACTGATGGTATTGACGGAAATTCAACCGCTGCAGGAGCAGTAGTAAATCAACAAATGCTGCTGCGTATAAATCAACAAGGATTAAGAATATCAGAATATCTCAAAAATCACGACAGCAATTCTTTGTTTAATAGCATAAATGGAGCCATATACACCAAAATCACAGGCACCAATGTTAACGATGTTTCAATCGTATGTAGACTAAGATAGGATAGAAAGTAAAAACTAACTAGTTTCTGGGAGATTATTTAATGGTAAAGTAAATACAAATGTGGCTCCAGTACCATTTTCATTATTAAATCCAGCAATTGTTCCACCGTGAGATTCCATTATGTTCTTTGAAATGAATAGCCCCAATCCAGTTCCCTGCTCTGAGCGAGAGACGAACTTGTCAAACAAGCGATTGACTATTTCCTTATCTATACCCTTACCAGTATCGGTTATCTTTATTCTTAGCTCGTCACTATTCATAGTTCCCTCAATAGTTATTGATCCTTGCTCAGTGAATTTTATTGCATTATTAATAATGTTTGAGATAACCTGTGTAATTCTATATCGGTCTGCAAATATTCTTACATGAATCGGATCATATAGTATCTTTAGCCTCTTGCCCTTTGACTGATCATTTTCAATCTGTCTTGAATATTCTTTGACTAACTCTGATAAAATTTCATTGATATCAAAAGTGCTCTTGTTTAATTTTAGTGATTTTCCTTCGATATTTGTGACATCTAAAATATCAGCGGCTAACCTATCAAGTCTCTTTGCATTTCGAATTATTGATGAGATCTGTTCTTTACTTACACTCGCAAATTCATTGTCACTGATATCATTTTCTAATAATTCTGCTTCACCCAAAATTGGCATTATTGGAGTTCGCAGCTCATGTGCTGCCACATTAATGAACTCCTTTTGCATGTTATCATGAATCTCCAGTTGTTTATTTGCCGAGGCAAGTAAACTATTTGATTCACTCAACGATTCATTTGTTTTCTTGAGCTGGACTGTCCTGGATTCCACCGCACCTTCCAATCGTTTATTCCATGATAGTATCAAAAAGGCAATACCAAATGCCATCGAACCAACTACAATTATTACAATAGTGCTAAAATTTGCCTGTTGATTAATCAGGTAACCGACATTAGATGCTAGACTGTGGGGAGTGCTAATATACAAAGACCATAGGAATTCACCATCCAGAGTAATAGGTTGGTAGGCAATTGTAGTCATGTTATCATTAAAGGATATATCTCTTAGTCCTGAACCACCGGTCAATGAAGTGGTCAAGATATTATTGTAGATATCTTTAATCTCAGGAGGAATAAGATCCTGAAATTCTGGAGTGAGGTAATTCTTTCCCACTACGTTCCTATTCTGGGAATACAAAATTACACCGTTCTTATCAATTAACCCAACATTGCTTGCAAATTCAGGGGATAACTCTTTTTGTAAGAAGTCTCCAAGTTTGGATAAATCAATAGTAGTGAATACTATTCCTTCAAAATTTGAAACATTCGACCTGTAGGCACTATCATTAATGGTAACGTTATCTTTCAGAACTGGATATGATATGAAGAGTAATGGAAACTGCTTATTGACATCAATGATGCTGCTATAATATGTTGTATTGCGTGTATTTGGAGATAGAAAAATGTCTGATGAATTTGCCTGGATACCATAATAACTTGCTTCAATAGAGTTGTTACTTGTTTTAGAAATAATTTCGCCATTCATATCAAACATATAATATCCATTTGTCAAATCCTTAGTTGATGTTTGGGCTGAATCGAATAATCTTTGGACATCATCATTTTTAATATCCAACAGGGTTATTGAATTGCTCAATCCCTGCAGGTTATTAGAAATTGATTCCATACTTCT
>DASVGC010000289.1:0-4526 GCA_036379735.1 Nitrososphaeraceae archaeon | reverse complement strand
CCGACGCACCACAACGACAAAGTGTATAGTGTTCTTTTGATGCACCTTCCCCGAACTGGATGCCATCGCCTATCAATTCAATACCGCCAGTAATATGATAGGGTCCATTTTTTAATACCGTAATCGCCGGATCCCTGTGTTCATCCGGATCCCTGTGTTCAACTCCATCTATAGAGTAACTCAATGCACCTGACGGACATTTTCTTATAGTATCAATCAAGTCGTTTACGTTTGAACCATCAGAATTAATCCAAGGTCTGGAGCCCAATTGAAATACAGAAGGAAGATTCTTGACACATTCTGCTGCATGTGAACAAATCTTTCGGTTATCATGGACAACTATCTTTTTTCCAACATAATCACGCCTTTTGTCTTTAATAGTTATTTTATTTGTCTCATCATTCTCTATTACAGTTTTATTGCCACTAGAGAATCCAACCACACTGTGTGTCCCATCACAAAAAGGTTTGTTTTTAGAACTGCCGCATCGACATAAGGCAATGCCTACTATAGTCGATAAAGGTTTTCCTTTGAAATCTTGAAGATTATGGACTACCTTCGGATTTGGATCATTTATCAAGTAATACGGACCATTAGGGAGTGGCACAATCCTTGGCTTCAAGTTAGGATCCCCGTTATTGTTAGATTTCAATGAATCACCCAAATCTAGTCAGTGTCAATGGTATCAAAATTACTATCTAATGAAAAGTTGATCAACATAACACCATTTCCATTTTTCACCGGCTTCATATGATCTTATGAGTGGATGACCAGTAGACTCAAAATGTTTTGTTCCATGTTTATTTACAGAGGAATCACAACATCCTACATGACCGCATGTTAAGCAAAGACGCAAATGTACCCAGTCAGATCCAATTTTCTCACATTCCTCGCACCCCTTAGTGTTTCCATTGATGTTTTGGTTAACTTTATTCATATGATCACATGAATCGGCAACTTTCTTACTCACATAGCATCACATACTTTTGGGCGCGATAATATATAACACTTGTGAGATGCCACGTATCCATTTTGTCAATACTCTAGATAAGAAGATCTAAACGCCAAAATTATCTGTCATGTGGCTTGTATTCATGGTCAATAGGAATCGATACTAATACAAGTATTATCAAGTCAAATACTACTAATACCAGTCAGAATGTTATTTTGAATTTCATTAAATAGGAGAATATTTATAGAGAGGGTTAACTTGCTAATCATGATTTAAGAGCATAATGCTTCAATTAAAGAGATCGCAAAATAATCCAATTTTGATTCCTGATCAAACTAGTTGGTGGGAAAAAAAGGCAGTTTTTAACTGTGCAGTTCTCTATGATGGTAAGGTTATCCATATGTTATATAGAGCTATCGGAGAATACGAAAATTATGTATCAAGGATAGGGTATGCATCAAGTAGTGATGGTATTTCATTCACTAAGAGTAAGGAGCCAGTACTATATCCAGAATTAGATTATGAAAGATTCGGTATTGAAGATCCTCGTTTGATAACAGTTGACAATAAAACTTATGTAACATATGTAGTGCTTTCAGATTATGTGAAAAATAATCCCTCAGTGTCTACTGCACTTGCAAAGACTGAAGATTTTTCACGTTATGAAAGACTGGGTATAGTTACGTTACCTGGATCTCAGGATAAAGACGTTGTACTATTTCCAAGGACTGTAACAGAAAGTGAATCTCAAAGGTATATGCTTCTCCACAGGCCAAGTTCCTGGGTAGGAACACAATATAATACAGAAAAACCAAGTATATGGATTGCTGAGGGTGAGTCAGTTACCAATTATGATAAACATTCGCTTCTAATTAAACCTGAAGAGTCTTGGGAGGCATTAAAAATAGGAGCTGGTGTTCCACCAATTAAGACAGATAAGGGTTGGCTTGTTTTATATCATGGAGTGAACGAGGAACACGTTTACAGCGCAGGTGCAATTCTACTTGATCTTAAGGAACCAACTAAAATATTGGGTAGAACCAGGACCCCTATACTATCGCCAGAAGAGCAGTTCGAATTAAAGGGCGATGTGAATAATGTAGTATTCCCAACAGGGGCATGCATTTTGGATAGCAAGTTATTTGTGTATTATGGTGCTGCAGATAAGGTGATTTGCCTTGCCACAATTGAGTTGAAAGAAATACTTGATTATTTATTATCCGATATGTGTTCAGTGCAAGACAAAAGGTAAATCCAATCGTACGGTGGTCTAATACTAGTCTTGGTACGCCAATTTTAGTTCTGATAAAGAGAACTGAATAAAACAATAATTTCTATAATATTTAAAACTATATTATAGTTGAAATCATTCTAATCCACACAATGATAGATGACCGCGGCTCAGCACCGACAAAATTTCCTACAATAGCCGGTAGAATAGTCAAATTGAGAGAGCTTTCAATCGATGATGCGGTTGAAATTAGTCGATTGATGACTTACAATATATCAAAGCTGTTATGGGAAGTTCCTTATCCATATTCATTGGAAAATGCATCGAGCTTTATTGATTCAAGTCATAGAGAATTTAGATCGCTAAAGGCGATAAATTTTGCGATACATTACAAAAGAAACGTTGAATCTAGTGGTTTAGTAGGAATTATAGGACTCAAAAATATTAGTATTGAAAACAGGAAAGCAAATTTGGGGTATTGGATTGGAGAGTCTTTTTGGGGTAACGGTATAGCATCAGAATCAGTGCAACTAGTTATTAATTATGCTTTCTCTGTCCTTAAATTAGAAGAGGTCTGTGCTTATGTATATTCTCAAAATAAGCCCTCAATTAGGGTTTTAGAAAAAAATAGTATGACAAGGGTTGGTAAGGTTAACGAGTATATTAAGAAGTTAGCAAGGTATCAGGATAGTATTAAATTTTCCATAAAAAAATAGTAATTTTTTACTCAAAACTCTTACCATTTTCGGGCGAGGTCTCCTGTTCTATGGTGAATTTAGGTTTCTGAATCCAAAATAATATACTAATTTCTCTTTACTCAAAATGTATATATCCAGCATGGGTCTCTAAACATTTGATTTGGAAACTAAACGTCCCGTAGGTGTCACGATAATTGCCATACTTGCAATTATTGGTGGAATTCTTCTTTTGTTTGGCGGAATTGCATTTGTGACCCTGGCTCCCATTCTAAGTCAAATTAACACTATTGAGGATAATGATAGTTCAAACTCTTCATTTTCTTTAAATATTAACGGCACTGACGTTACTGTCCCTAAAAATGCTCTCTTCATATTTGGAGGATTTTTAGGAATTATTGGAGGAGCGCTGATTGTAATTGGGATAGCAGGATTTGTTGTAGCGTGGGGTCTTCTGACTGGTAAAGGTTGGGCGTGGATAGTCACTATTATAGTTGCCATAATTTCTATAACCTTGAATCTAATAGTTGTGATATCTGGTGGTCTTGAAAATATAATCGGCTTGATAATTTATGGGATTATTATCTATTATCTCTATAGACCCAGTGTTAAATCATATTTTGGAAGGGTAAAAGGACCAACAGTATAATATTATTCATCGAGCATATGAGAATCATTCTGATTAATCGCTGACCAATTTAATCAAGTAATAGGCTGATTTTCCTTAGTTTTCTGCCAAATGTCAGAGATTATCTCATAGATAGTTTCACTAACCGATCCATTAAATTTATCACTCCACATTCTAGCTACATATTCTCCTGGAGATATTCTATTCTCCAATCTTTTATCTAAAATATTAAGAAAGCCCACATTGATACCTAAATCATACAATCCTTTACGTGCGAAATCAAGTTGACCTCTAATGGTATCGGTTATATTGAAATGACTTTTTGCATTGAAACCATATTGAACTGAGGCTGTTCTCTCCTCTCTTAATGTAGAAAGAGGCCTTAATTCCCTTTCTTCATGTATAGCTCGACTCAAATATCCAATAAAAAATTCAGCCATTGCCATCAAGCTTTTTGAAGTGGGTTGTATGGACATAATCCTAGTTTCTACTCGATAAGAGTCAGGTCCAATACGAATTCGTGCATCGTCATGTCTTTCTTTTTCTAATGCAAAATAATCTTTTGTGACGTTTTGTTCACGTGATAAAATATAATCAATATAATTTTCGATACCTTCAAGGTATCTTGGTATAGCGGGGAATCCAGAATTCTGTTGTTCTGATTGATCGTAAAGATGAATTCTTGGTTCATGTAAAGAATATACCCTTCCCGCAAACAATCGACTATTGGCGCCCAGTACTATCGCAGAAGGTATTATATTCAAAATATGGTTGAACATTGTTGCAGTATTTTGTGGATTTTTTCCCTGCAAATGAAGATGAAATCCTTGAATAGCTGTAGCGACATGAGCTGCTCTAAATTTGTTACCGTCGATTTCAACATCTGGAAGATTATTCTGCCATGAGGCCAGTTTATTATATCGCGGTTTGTCTGTAATTAATCCTTCTTTCATTATTTCAGGTGAAGGATTAGCACCCAGAAAAACTGGGATAACTTCATTCTCCTTATATGCTTTTTTT
>DASVGC010000288.1:0-2874 GCA_036379735.1 Nitrososphaeraceae archaeon | reverse complement strand
CTATATGCAGGAATCATGATAGAACGTGGTTCAAATGAACCCTACGTGCTTGAGTTTAATGTAAGAATGGGTGATCCAGAATGCCAATCCATTTTATCAAGAATGGATACTAGTCTGTTAAACTATTTTGAGGCAGCTGTTGATGAAAGGCTTGATTCAATGCCGCCAATCAGATGGAAGGACAAACGTTCAGTGTGCATAGTCATGGCCTCAAAAGGATATCCTGGGAAGTATCAAACAGGGAAAATCATTCATGGGTTGGACTCTAAATTTGACAATGATACAAATATATTTCATGCAGGAACTAAAAAAAATTCTTCGGGAGAAATACTTACAAATGGTGGAAGGGTATTATCAATTACTTCCCTGGATGATACACTTGAAGGAGCCAAGAAAAAGTCCTATTCATTAGTATCTAAAATTCATTGGGGGAATAACGAGGAGTACTATAGAACGGACATAGCATCAAAAGGTATCAAATACTTGAATTCTATCATCCGTGATTAAGATATCTATTTTCTTGTCAAATTCAAATTTTGGAATAGGATTTTTCATTACTTGAAAATCATATGCTAAACCAATCGATTTTGAAAAGTTTTTCTCGGCCATGAATTTATCATAGTAACCATACCCATAGCCAATTCTATATCCATAGGAATCAAATACAATTCCTGGAACAATTAACAAATCGATAAAATCTAATTTCATATTAGTTTTCTTTGGTTCTTTAATCCCGAATTTATTTACATCAAACGAATCATGATAATAATCATGTTTTTCCACAATAAAGAAATCAAGTTCATTTATTATTACACGAGGTAACAACACAGTCTTATCTAGTTCCAGTGCATTTCTGATTATATGATCAGTTTGTACTTCTGATCCAACGGGAAGATAAACCCCAATAGATTTGGATTCAATGAATTCAGCACTTCCTATGAGTTTCTCTTGGATTAATTTACTCCTCTTGGCTATTTGAGAATCGCTCAAAGAGTTTCTCTTCTGTAGAATCTCTTTTCTTAATATTGATTTTTGTTCTTGATTCCCTAATTTCATCGTATTAATTACTGCTAATCTTGTTTATGATGCTGGCTGCGTGAACTGTATTCTTTAATAGCATTGTAACAGTCATTGGTCCAACTCCACCAGGTACAGGAGTGATGTAAGCTGCTTTTTCTGAAACTGATTTAAAATCAACATCTCCATGAATCTTTCCATTTATTCTTGTAATACCAACGTCGAATATTATTGCATTTTCCTTGACCATATTTCCTGTAAGAATAAATTTTTGACGATCTCCAATCGCCGTAATAATGCAATCAAAGTTTCTTAATTTGTCTTGCATTCCTTTTGATTTTGAATGGAAAAATGTTACGGTTGCATCACGATTCATTAATAGGATTCCTAGCGGTTTTCCAACCAGATTACTTCTATTTATGATGGCCACATCAATTCCTTTAACATCGATGTTGTAAAAATCCAGTAGTTCAAGAATGCCCAAGGGAGTACATGGTACGAGTTTGGGGGTTCCTTCCAACAGAAGGCCTAAATTGTAAGATGTTAGGCCATCCACGTCTTTTTCATGTCTTACCAAATTGGTAATGGATGTTTCAATTTGATCAGGTAATGGAAGTTGAATTAGAATTCCATGGACATTCTCATCATGATTTAATTCTTTAATTGTCTTGGAGAGCTCTTGTTGAGTTATGTTTTGTGGAAGTTTAAAATCTCTGGTTAGTATTCCAACACTATTTGCGGCAATTTGTTTATTTTTCACATATGTTGCGGACGCTTGATTATCGCCAACTAATACGGTGGCCAAACATGGCTTAATCCCTTGCCTTGCTAGTGCTGATACCTCTTTTTTAACCATATTTCTGATGTGTTGGGATACTAGTAATCCGTCTATTAATTTGGCCAAACATTTTAGGAAATCACGACGCCATTTTTTTGCTTTACTGTCGATTACATTATTTTTCCTTCGAATCTAAGTAACGATTACTCTTCTACCTTCAACCAATAGCCTCTTTTCAGAAAAGAGCTTTACGCAATTTGGGTACAGGATATGCTCCTGTACAAGGATTCTCTCGGATAATGTTTCAAATGTATCATTGTCCAATACAGTCACGTGTTTCTGTGCGATAACTGGTCCTGAATCCAGGCCCTCGTCAACAAAGTGAACAGTACATCCAGTTACTTTTACTCCATAATCCAGCGCTTTTTTTTGGGAATTGAGTCCAGGAAAAGATGGCAAAAGTGATGGATGTATGTTCATGATACGCATTTTGTACTTTCTTACAAATTCTGGACTCAAGAGTCGCATGTACCCAGCCAAACACACAAGCCCATTTTCCGGGTTTACGTCATATTCTTGCAAAATGCTTATTATCTCACTATCGTAATCCCAACCTTTTGAATTATTGGAGACAACCCTAGTTGGAACTCCCAATTTTGATGCCTTTTTGAGACCTTCAGCTTCCGGTTTGCTTGAAATTACTATTTTAGGACATATGTCTGCAATGTTATTTTCTTTTAGAAAATTTAAAATTGATTCCATATTGCTACCTCTACCTGAAATTAGTATTCCAAGGTTTATCATTTGCAGCTAATGTGTATGGTTGAGATTCTTAAATGTAATGAATTAATTCTAAGAATGGCCTTGATATATCTATTCTCATTGAGCCCATTGAGTAATCATTCGATAATGCTGATGTAAACGTTACTAAAAAGGTGTCTCAAGTGTGCATAGATTAATTGCCAATGCATTGATGAAGGGAACTGAAATGGAGTTTAATTATAGCGATCCAAAAAATAATGCGCTTATTTCGTATGATTATATCGGAATTTATCTAATTTTATTAGTTCGTGATATGA
>DASVGC010000287.1:0-3067 GCA_036379735.1 Nitrososphaeraceae archaeon | reverse complement strand
AATTTGTAATTTATGATTCAATAGGACATTTCTTGTAATTCTATTTTCTCTTCGTATCCTTCAATTATCATTATCTTGAATGCAACATCTTTTGGTAGTTATCTTTGGAAACTACCTAATTAATCATAATGTTTCCTAAATCTGTACCTTTATAATCAGAGGGTCAAATTGCATTCACAAACTCCGTGCATCAAAGTATATAAACAGTATAGGATTGCAAATTAGTTACTAAATCCAAAGTAATTATATTTTAGGTAAGGTATATAAAATTAAATATTCATATTTAGTTCTTCAAACTTCCTTGAAATTTATTAAATTATTAAATAAGAGGATCACTAAATAAGTAATTATGAGTGAATATGAAAATCTAAAGACCTCTGATATACTCGTAGAGACATTAATTGACTGGAATGTTGATGTTGTCTTCGGTATTCCTGGAGACACTATAAATGGATTCATAGAAGCTCTAAGAACAAGAAAAGACAAGATTAAATTTATATTAACTAGACACGAAGAATCTGCTGCATTAATGGCATGTGCCTACGCAAAATATACAGGAAAACTTGCAGTATGTACAGCAATTGCGGGTCCAGGTGCGATTCATCTACTCAATGGACTGTATGATGCCAAAGCAGACAATACCCCTGTTATTGCAATTACTGGTGGAACATCTACTGATTTGATGAATTCAAGTTTCCAGCAGGATATTAATTTGTTACAACTCTTTTCTGATGTTACAGTTTACAATAGCATTATTGGTTCACCTCAACAAACGGAAATGGCAGTAGATATAGCTTGTAGAACGGCTCTTGTACGTAAAGGAGTAAGCCATCTCAATATTCCAATTGATGTGCAGGAAAGAAAATTGGAGGGCCATTATTCAAGACACAAAGTTCCAGGACATACGTCAGATATTTTTGTACCTCCTGCTTTACCGGATAAAGAATTGATGAAAAAAACTGCAGAAATCCTAAACAGTGGAAAAAAAATTGTGTTGCTAGTAGGGCAAGGTGCCCTGCATGCATCCAGTGAGGTTATTGCTATTGCAAAAAAGTTGAACGCTCCAATTATAAAAGCCCTTCTTGGCAAGGCAGTTATTCCAGACGATCATCCGTACAGTCTCGGAGGATTGGGGATTTTGGGAACAGAACCAGCAAGTGATGCAATGAATGAATGCGATACACTAATGATGATTGGAACCTCTTTTCCATATATAGAGTACCTTCCTAAACCAGGAAAAGCAATTGGAATTCAGGTTGATATAAAACCTGAAAAAATTGGATTGAGATTTCCTGTCAAAATAGGATTGATAGGTGATTCTAAAAATGTATTGACAGAATTGTTACCATTAATATCTGCTAGAAAAGAAGAAAATAATAAAGAAAATAATATAAAAGATAATGATGATGAAAGAAACAGAATCAATGAAACAAGTCTACAATTTCTAAAATCAAAACAGAATGAAATGAAAAATTGGAATGGTATTTTAAAGGAACAGAGCATTCGTTCGGGCGAACCGATAAAACCTCAGGTTATAGCTGCTGCAGTTTCTGAAGTCTTGGAAGATGATGCAATAATATCGGTAGATAGTGGAATAAACACGTGTTGGGCTGCAAGATTTTTAAATATGAGGGAAGGTATGAAATTTTCGGGTTCGGGTAGCCTGGCAACTATGGGCTGCGGGGTTCCTTATGCAATTGCAGCCAAAATTGCATATCCGGAAAAACAGTCAATTGCATTTGTTGGAGATGGTGGATTTACAATGCTTATGAGTGAATTTGCAACTGCTGTTCAATACAATCTACCAATCAAAGTAATAATAATTAATAATAACCTGCTGGGGATGATACGATGGGAGCAGATTGCATTTCTTGGAAATCCTGAGTATGGAGTAGAATTTTCCCAAATTGATTTTGTTAAATTTGCAGAAGCCTGTGGTGGCAGAGGATTTTCAATCAAAAAATCAGCTGATGTGAAGCCAGTTATACAAAAAGCGATGACAGAAAATAACGACGTTCCTGTTATAATAGATGCACATGTAGACCCATTTGAACCGCCACTACCTCCGAAAGTAGACATGGAATTTGTAAGCAACGTCATTAAATCTTTTGCAAAAGGACAGCCTTATGCAAAGGAAATTGGTTTGACGTTGTCCATAGACCAGCTCCACGAAAAGCTAAGAAAATTGCATTCGCACAAGAAATAGAATGATTATGGTGCATATCATATTAGTCTCAGTACAAAACCACACGAGAAAGAACATTTTAAATATAATATTAGGGAGTATAAACGAATTAACATAATAGAAATAATGAACCTAATAGAGGTTCATGTACCATTATTTCGAATTCATCACTCTTACAAACTTCATTCATTTGAAAAATAAAATGAATGTTTAGATGTTCGAATCCAGTTTCATGAAATGCCAATGTCCATTACCCTCGTATTTGTTCTATTGACGAAAATAGTGACCAATTGACCGTTTGAATGACGAATTTAATTATAAAATGACGAAATACACAAACCTTAAATACTAGCTTTATAGAATCATGACAGAAAATTGGCTGTCAGAATTGCGCCAGCAACAAGATCATCAGTAATACAATTATAATTAATGATAACAACAGAGATGAAATAGCATTGAAAATGTTTATTCAGCAAATGAACTGCTTCTAATATTATTAAGAAATGGACAAATATGAATGGGTTCAATGATGCTTCTGGCCTGAGACCTTGCTGTAGCACTGAGGAAGTCTCGAATATCAATGCTTCAGTGCGTTGAACTTGTTAGGATCTTCAAGATTATTAAACAGCTAGGCATTGAAGATGATGACAGTTATAACTTTCTAAATAAGTTATACACCGAGTACAATAGCCCAACACTACAACTTATTGAATAAGTAAGAGCCGTAAAAAAGATCGATATATTTCCACATAGTCAATCGATCTATGAATTGCCAGACTACATCAAAGAAAAACATCTACAAAGAATTGCACTGAATATTTGCAATTATAATTTGACTCACGAAATACATAAAAAGAAAAGAGAAATTCAAGATTTAACAAA
>DASVGC010000286.1:0-2947 GCA_036379735.1 Nitrososphaeraceae archaeon | reverse complement strand
TTCTAATATATTCTGCAATAACCATTAGAAACAGGAGCTGGAGATAATTAAAGTATGATTTTCATTTTCGAAATCCTCATCCTTACTGCTAATAAGTGATTCCATCTTTGGCATATGTTAGCGCAGTACTTGTTACCTTTATCATGATAGTAGGGTTTTCAGTAATAATGATGAAATTTACCGGATATTGGCCCTGTAAGATTGGTGAAGTATTTCAAGTAAAGGACATTAGTTGTGACAAAAACCTATCACAAAACATTGGTGTAATTCTAAATTCAACTAGTATTACTTTACCTTTTGATTTTCCACTATTATCTCTTCAAAATATCTCACAACAGTGATTTCAGATACCTTCGGCATTTTAATTCGCTTACCCAACGCCATATCCAAGATCATCGCTGGAAAATTTGCACCGGCCAGTGCCGTAAAAATAGTGCCACCACCCAACCGAGGATTTACTTCAACTAATTTAAGAGTGCCTTCATTAGATTCCTTCATCTGAATGCAGCATGGCCCTTTTATTTTTAGATGTTTTGCGATTGATTTGCATGTTTCAGAAATTTTCTCGTCCTTTATAATTTTTCCAACAGTAGAGATTCCGGCTTTTGTCTGAACTCTAACTCTAGGAACGGCAATTATGGGTTCACCATCCAAGTCTGACAGAACATCTATTGTGTATTCAGTGCCGGGCAAATATTCTTGGAAAATCATTTCGGATTGTTTTGCTCGAACGTACTTCAAATCCAGTGGATTTTCTATTTTGAAAATGCCTTTGCTTCCTTTTCCGTATCGGGGTTTTGCAATTGATGGAAAACCTGCTATGTTATTAGAATTCAACGTGGTAAGAGGCAAATCAAATTTTTTCGAAAGATAGTGGTATGTCTGCATCTTATCTCTGCAAATTTCCATGGTTTTTTCGTCACTCACCACAGGTAATGCACCCAACTTCAATAATTTTTTCTTATTCTTGCTATAGTGATAAATGTCATATCCTGAGGATGGCATTAGAACACTAATCTTATGCTTTGTTATTATTTCAAAAAGGCTAGGCAAATATAATTTGCTTTCTATTTCTGGTAACAGTTCATGTGCATCAGACATATAGAATCCGGCTGAAATAGGATTTGTATCTGTACTAACTATCCTTACTGGATATTTTACCATTTTCAGAGATTTTATTGTATTAATTGCAGCGGGAGCAGAAGCACCTGGTACCAGAATAGCAGAGTTTGACAATTTCAACTAGTAATCCTTATCCAAATTAAAATTTTGTCTGGTATCATATAAAAATTTTGAAAGAAATTAAATATGCATTCAGATAATTAATACGCACTTGCTCGACTTAAAAAAAGACTACCATGTTCATAGCAATTACAATGATCATTCACCTCAAGAATTATCGATTGAAAATGTAGCAAGACAGGCAGAAAAAATTAACTTGAATACACTTGCCTTTACAGAACACGTAAGAAAGACTTCTGATTGGATACCAAGATATCTAGAAGAAATCGACAGAATTGCCTCATCTGGAACAAAAATAACCTTAATTTCAGGGTTTGAAGCAAAAATCCTCAAGGATGGAACTGTTGATTTTCCAATGGAATATGAAGGACATTTTTTGATTGCCAGTTTTCATTCAAGGTATAATAATAAACAAGATTGGCTCTCAGCACTCAAATCAGCAATTACTCTGCCATATGTAAAAGTTATTGGACACTTGGCTCCAGAAGAATCGTTTGATTTGACTGATGATGAATTATTAGAATTATCTCAATTATTAAGATCTAATTCAAAGACAGTAGAAATTAATGCTAAATATCAAAGACCACCTATGAAGTGGATAAGCGTTTTTAAGGACAATAATGTTAACTTTCACTTGGGCAGTGACGCACACAATTTGTCTGAAGTTGGCAATTTTAGCAGTATTACCAATTTAATAGAGTATATCAATCATTAGTATTGGCTGTACGTGTCAAACGCCTTTTACTATAAGCAATACTGTAAAGATTTTCATAATTTCAATCTGTAATAGTGCTAACCTGATTATCAACAGTTCTTACTCAGAATACAGTACAACATATTGAATTTATTTTCATTGAATAAATTGGTAATAAATTAGTCCGTATGTGTTTGAATGTAAGTCTAAATTGGTAATAAACAACAATCTTTAAATTATATAAACAGGTTATAGAAGAGAGATTTTTCGCTTACATGACTAAGATAGTAATCATAGACTCTCAGATCGCTGGCATTTCTGGCGACATGCTCTTAAGTAGCCTTATTGATGCTGGAGCAAATAAAAAAAAAGTCATTGACTCAATCTATGCATGTCAGGAATATTTTAAGGGTGCCAAAATACGAAAAGTTGACTTTATAAAAACTAACTCTCATGGTATTTCATGTACAAAGTTTTTGTTTGATTATGTAGATTCCGCACGTTCGCGGGCGGGAAGCGTGGTATACAAGGCTATTTCATCTTGCAGCGATTCATTAAACTTGTCAAATGCTGCAAAATCATTTGTTCTTAATTCTTTAAAGAGCATAATTCTAGCGGAATCAAAAATTCATGGAAGTAGTTATTCCAGTGTCCACCTGCATGAAGTATCGAGTATTGATACTGCGGCCGATCTTATAGGTACTGCTGTTGCCTTGGATAATTTGAAAATTCTTTCAAAGAAATTTTATTCCACTGACGTTGCCGTAGGTAACGGATTGCTAGCATTTTCTCACGGAGTTGTTCCAAATCCTGCTAATGCCATTCTTGAAATTTTAAAGGGTAGTAATATATTACTAGTGCCTGGTAAACTTGACGGAGAGCTTACAACTCCCACGGGTGCGTCCATGCTAGTCAATTTGGGTCCTGAACATATTTCTCAATATCCACCGATCATTCCTGAAAAAGTAGGAAATGGTGGCGGCCAAAAGGAGAGTAAAAATGTTGCAAACA
>DASVGC010000285.1:0-2642 GCA_036379735.1 Nitrososphaeraceae archaeon | reverse complement strand
CCATATGGTATTTCTACCACCCCCGAGGGACATGTATACTTTGTGTCGTTGGCGGGTAGCTACCTTGCTCAAATAAACTTGGAGACTGGAAACGCAACTATCATCGACCCACCAACAGTCGATCAAGGGGCTAGACGTGTCTGGTCTGATTCTACAGGTAATCTCTGGATAACAGAATGGAATGCAGGCAATTTGGGTAAGTATGATCCTGTTACCAACAAATGGAAGGAATGGAAATTGCCAGGTCAGAACCCTCAACCTTATGCAGTATTTGTAGATGATAAAGATATAGTTTGGATAAGTGATTTCGGTTCAAATGCCATGATAAGCTTCGACCCATCGGTTGAAGAATTTCAATCGTTCCCACTGCCTAGTCCAGATGCGAAAGTACGCCAATTGTTGGGGAGAACCGGAGAGATTGTTGGTGCAGAGTCTGCTACTGACAAGATTGTGATAATTCGCACCACAAAATAAGTATGAAGTCAGATGTATCTTTACGCATATTAGATATCAAGCTAGGAACAAATTCTTCGTAAGACTGATTTTATAAAAAAAAACAGATAACTATGCCAGAAAATTAGTCCTGCATAATACAATTTATTACATTTCTTAAAGGGTTCAATAATCTTGTGGCAATAAGACATAAATCACTTTCTGATTCTATTTTATCTAGAGGGAACAAATCTATAAAAAAACAGAAGAGACGATTTTTCAAAATTCGAGTTGCATTGGCACTGGGAATATCAATATTGGCTGATATTCTTGATTATTTGGTAGCACCAATATTTGGAATACCTGTATTAGGTGATATTTTTGATGTCATTGTGACTGGCTTATTGTATTTGATAACCAAAAGTAAAGTTTCAGTAGTAATGAATCTGGCTGAATTCATTCCATTCCTTGGAGATTTCCTACCTGTTTATACTGTGTCTACAATATTGTGGATATCTAGAGATAGTGAATTTGATAAATTATTGATAGTAAGGAAGATAATCAATCTATTTTCAAATAAGCAGAAAAATGTCTAGTTGGGTTGAGATTTGCACGAAATGTCCATAATCTGGTTAATTCAATTTAACTTAGCGAAGCAAGGTAACAATCACTGTACGCAATATCAGTAACATAAAGGTACAAAATGTTTGCAAATTTAGCAATTTCTTACCTACAATTTATCAATCTAATATGACATTTTGAACAATACCGACAATAGTTACAAATCTCATTTTCTACAATCACATGTTAGCCAAATAGAATGGACAACTTCCTTAATTTCTGATAAACTTGGTACTAAATAAAAGAACAACTGATGGGAAGAGTTGGTATGATTGAATGATGAACAAGAAACAATCAAACACCCCATCAGTTGTTTCTGGTTGCGTTAACTACAACTTGTACAACAAAGTATAAAAAAGTTGAAGATAAAATGTTCTATGCAATTCAGTTTTAATAACACTCAAAAGTACTTGTTGAGTGTATGAAATCTCATGTTATTCTCCACACGAATCAACATACTGGGATTCATTCTCAAGATTAGGCATGCCTGAGGGTTAAGTTGCTATCGAACACAATGTAACACTATATAGTACTTTGTAATCCCACCTTTCTTATATTATTCCCGGCTAGTTGTAGTTATGAAAAGTGGTAGATTTTGTGATTTGTGTAGAAAAGAACTTACCATGAACAATATGATACCAATGGAAATTCAAGGAGAGAACTATGTCTTTGATAGTTATGATTGTATCCGAATATTTCACAAGTTAAACGCTGTTTACGGGAATATATTGATTGGAGAGTAATGGTATTGATAGGAGTAACGATATCAAAATTGAATACCTCGAATTTAGCCGACAAGGATCACATCGTGCCTTTAGTGGCTTTAGTAATTGCAGCTACTTTTTTGACTGTTTTGTCCCTGCAAACCGTTCCCGTATATGCTTCAGTAGTAGAGTCTCTAAATACGAAAGTTAATTGGTATGACAAGGCCCTGGCTGTGAATCAAAATAATGTCCCTGCATTAGTTCAAAAAGGAACAGATCTCGTGAGCCAAGGTAAGGGCGAACAGGCTATTGTATGGTTAGATAAAGCCTTGAGTATAGATCCTACCAATCTAATGGGCTTAATAAGCAAGGGAGCTGCACTCAGAGAGCTCGGACAATATCCAGAAGCAATATTAATGTATGATAGAGTTCTTGCCATAGATCCACATGATGCATATGCCATAGGAGGGAAGGCCGACTCATTGTTTGGTGCAGGTGATCATCAACAAGCTGTTGCCTGGATAGACAAGGCCTTGGAATTAGACCCAAACAATGGAAGAATTCTCCAAGTAAAAGAAACAATCCAACAAGCCGTCAACTAATAGTTTTTTTTACACTATCATTTTTTATTTCTAGGTTTTTTAGTCAATGAGGCTAGTCCACTTTCTGCTATAGAATATGTTCAACAGCCTTTTGTACATCTCCTGCATCTATGATGTCTCCATTAATCATCGCTTCAAGTAGTCGAAGTACGATTAACTCACCTGTTGCACCAGCAATTGTTTGCGGCACTATCACACAAACATCGTCCACGATAACGGTCACCTCATCATCAGATGCCCCACTCCAGTCTTTGGGGATACTAATGTAAAAATTGTCAGAATC
>DASVGC010000284.1:0-2284 GCA_036379735.1 Nitrososphaeraceae archaeon | reverse complement strand
TAGCAGCTCCCGCCCAAATTCCAAATTGGTAAACCAGAGAAACATTACCAAGGGAAGAGTTACCATCTACTGCTTGGGCTGCCAGCATCGTTCCAACAAAAAAAAGCGGAAGACTCTTACCAGCAACCATGAACCTTTTGCTGCTCTTCTTTACTAATTTTGAGGTTAATGTTCCTACAATCAAAGATGCGGCCAAAAATGCAATAACACCGACTCCATACCAGTCAAGTGAAACCATCCAAACTGGTTAATTTACTGTATATATAAGGATTTAATGAAAAAGTAAAATTATTTCACAAAGAATTAGAATTATTAAATTATTTTTAATAATTATTTCCAGAATATTACAACATGAGTAAACACTAGATTAGTAGCGAGAAATTAAACGATTTAGAAATATTTAAAAAATACATCTACTCAGTTGAATGGATTAAACATGGGAATGGAATTTTACGGTAATTCTTACAAAGGTAACGATGAGCCAATTTTTGTAGGAATTCCAACTTTTCTAAAGCTGCCTTGGATAAGAAGTCATGAAGAGCTAAAAAGTGTTAGACCGGATGTCGCCATAATTGGAGAACCTTTTGACTTTGGCACTACTATTCGTCCTGGAGCAAGATATGGTCCTCGTGCTATAAGGGCAGCGTCGACCGTTCCATCTCCACCTTATGAGCATTTTAACATAGAAACAGGAGTTGATCCGTTTGGAGTCTTTAGAACTGTTGACTATGGTGATGTAAACATATCACCCGGTGATGTTGTCGAATCACATAGGAGGATGACAGATAAAGTTAAAGAAGTTTTAGACTTAGATGGCATACCAGTTATGCTGGGAGGCGATCATTCAATTACTTTTGCAAATGTTCGTGCATTTGCAAAGAAGTACAAGAATATTGGAATGATCCATATTGATACACATGCCGATTGTGCCCCACAAGGATTGACTGGCTTCAAGTATGATCATGGTGCGCATATCAGAAGAATAATGGAGCTTGGATGTCTTAAAGGAAAGAACTACACTTTGATAGGGCCACGTGGATACTGGCCTGGACCGGATTTGTATAAATGGATGGCCGATCAGGATTTCCAATGGTTTACTATGCTAGATGTTGAGGAGTTGGGGATAGACAAGATTGCAAAGGAGGCTGCGGACAGGGCAAACGACAACGTTGACGCAGTCTACATAAGCTGGGACATAGACACATTCGATCCTGCATATGCACCTGGTACAGGAGAACCTGAACCAAACGGATTGACATCTAGAGAAGGTATGCGATTGATGCGACTTCTTTCAACCTCATTTGATCCAGACAGATTTGCATTTGATCTGGTTGAAGTGGCTCCCAATTACGATGTAAGCGATGGCAATTCATATAATGGCGGTATTACATCCGGTTTGGCAAATAGATTAATTGTAGAATTATTAGCGGGCTTGTCATTGACAAAGAAAGGTTTGACTAAAGGAGATCCAGTGAGACCAAACTTCTACAGAGGTCTTGGCAATACTTATGACTTTGGTAACGGACCCAAAGCTAAGGTTCCAAAGAGACCTCCACTAGACTATGGTAAAGACGCCAAAAAATAATTTATGGATCGGTTAGGTCATTCTGATAGTAATTAGAATTACCATACAAGGAGAACCTGATACTGCACCAATAACCAGAATCTTTCAGTTTCATAACAATGCAGACTATGTTATCCTGAAAAATTCAATCAAGCCTATAAAAAATAAATTATCAAAAAAAATGAGGATAAATATCAATGAGACTCTAAGTATTTACCTCAATTACGTAATCAATCAATTGCGGTTACAAAAGAAAAATAGTGAAATAACATCAAACCTTTCAAAGCTATTATCACCGAATCAAGTCATGATTGGTGTTCCTGAAAGTCTCAGAAAGATTAATTTCAAAATAAGTGCTGATGATAAACGAAAACTTGACATTACAATAACAGAACCTATATCAACAACAGGTTATATTCTATCTCCCTGACCTTGAAAAATACTGTAACTGACATTGTAATGGTAAGCAGTCCTTTTTTAGGTACGTTATCTAACAAGTAATTCTTACAATCTAAGAAAAGCAAACAGGACACCTATGTGTTTATCTTTAGTAATAATGGTGCATTGGTCTCTGCTGTTTTCCTAATCTATCAAAATGATCATGTGGTTTAGCTCCACCCTTGTGAGAATGTGTTGTTCCGTCCAAATGAGTGTGAGTATGTCCATGCATTTCAACTGGCTTCTTCATGACTACATCATCGACTCTCATAAGCAATATGA
>DASVGC010000283.1:0-4292 GCA_036379735.1 Nitrososphaeraceae archaeon | reverse complement strand
AGGGGGCTTTTCAGAAATTGGAAGAAGCTCTATGTTGATCGTTACCCATGAAAGTAAGATTTTGTTAGATTTTGGAATTAAGACGAATAAGGTTGAAGATACAGACTTACTCCCACGACTAGATATTTATGGGATAGGCATGAATGAAATTGATGCCGTAATCATATCGCATGCACATCTCGATCACTGCGGAGCTGTTCCAATACTATGTAAATATGGATATGATGGTCCTGTGTATTGTACTGAACCTACTTTTCCATTAATGATATCGGTATTACAGGATTTTCTCTCCAAGACTAAAGAACCCTTATACTCCACAAGAGATATTGAGAGTCTAATTTCTCATGTAATACCTATAAATTATGGCGCAGTGACCGATATTTCTCCAGACGTTAGAATAACCTTTGCCAATTCAGGACACATGATAGGTTCTGCATCCACTCACCTGCATATTGGAAATGGAGATCACAATATTGTATATACTGGTGATCTAAAATTTGGAAGATTGAACACCGTAGATAATGCCTTTTGGAATTTCCCAAGAGCAGAAACACTGATAATAGAAAGTACAAATGGAAATAGAGACGATAAATTTGTTACTAGGGACATAGCAGAAGAAAGTTTGGCCAAAAGCATCAACTCAACTATTGAAGTGGGTGGAAGAATGCTGATTCCAGTTCCAGTTTTAGGACTTTCACAGGAAATTTGTGTAACATTGGGAATGTTAAGAAGTGTCAAGATGATAAATCCTGATAATATTTTTGTCGATGAAAAAGTATTGGATATGTTTAATTTTTATGAAATGTATTCTGACTACCTATCAAAACCACTCAAACAACGAATAAGTGACCAAATTGAGGATCCTCTTTTTATTAACAGTCTAGTGAAATTAGAACCATCCATTAAGTGGGAGAAATCAATTGTTTTATGTCCATCTTCAATGCTTACAGATGGACCCTCAGTAGAATACTTGAGTCAGATAGCTGATGATCCATCAAGTAAGGTCATAATGCTTTCCGAACAATTCCAATCTACAACTGGAAAGTTGCTTCAGGAGGGACAGCGTAATATTATGCTTGAAGGTAACAATGTCGATATTAAGTGTAATATTGATGTGATACCAGGCTTTAGTATTCATAGTGATTATAATCAGTTATTAGCTTACGTAAACCGACTGAAACCAAAGCTAAAAAAAGTTATAACCAATCATGGAGAAGGGAAAAAATGTCAAAACTTGTCTAATTCCATAAACAAGATTTTTAAAATCCAGAGCCTGCATCCTCTGGTTCAAGAATCAATCAAAGTATTGTGAACTATTAGGAAACTTACTTTAGCTCGTGTACTCCTTTCCATATCTTTACGGCCGGTGGTGTAATCACTACTCGCTCTTCACCCAATCTCGCAATATCTCCTCCGGCAGATTTAACAAAATTATATAAATCATCTATTGCCTTTCGTAATGTTTCAATATCCTTCTGGGCCATCGGTGTTATTCTGACAATTAAGATCATATGCCTTTTAGCGTCGTCTTTTATGGAATCAACGTCGCTAATGTCCTTTAGGGTAATGGCCTTAAGGTATATGGGTTGATTTTGCATAGTAGCACATCCTCTTGTTATAGCTTGAGACGTTAAAAGTCAAATAGTTATTCTGGTCAAATATTTTTTACACGTTAGCTCAATTTTTGACATTCAAGTTCGGAACGAGTAAGGATGAAATTTGAAGTACAAGTTATCAAATCATCAAGTTTTCTAGGATATATTATAAATATTTGATATTCTTGTAGAATAGTTAAAATAATTCTGTATCCAGGCATTCCATTTTTACAAAATAAGATGCGTGAGCCAAACCGGTCTTGTATACCCAATCTTTGATTATCGAATTACGTCTTAATGTTTATACGAATTCTTGAAAATAATTATCCTTATGAGTTATCATCAAGTTCTAGGAGCAATCGATTTATCGTTGAATAAACCCCGTTGAAATTAGTGATGCATTGAGCTATGCTTTCGATATCATTATCCCTCATTTGAGTTCCTTGATTGTACTTTGTCTCAATCTTGCTATCATTGGTTTCAAGATAAATAGTATAAACTGTATGATATCTCTGATATGAACATTTATGGGTATATTGTCTTATTTCAAAGTTATTCACATCCCTTCCATCGACAACATATTTTTTCAATATTGTAATACTCTTTACCGGATCATCTTTCCAATGCTTAAGCTCAGAATCGCGTTTAAATGTCATTTCATGTCGTCTTCTATCATATATTGTCATACTCTAGAAATCTTACCCATTCGGGAAACCATAAATTATATTCCGAAATCCCGATCCCCTTAGAAAGAATAGAAGGAGAATTATAAAATACTCTATCAGCACCCAATTCTTTAGAGATCCTGGTATTTAGTTCCTCAAGAGAAGGAACTTGTCCAATATATTTATGAGCAATCAACTCTCTGTTGTGAGTATATAATCCAACTTGTCGTCCATCCACTGTAGGAACATAGCTTACAATAACAGACACTGATTTTACATCTGCTTTTCTCAAATAATATATAGTTTCTTTGGCAGTTATCCCAGTTTGAATTGTACCTTGAATTAGACCAATCCTTTTCTGAGTAATCTTGTGTTTAAGAACGTATTTCATAGATTTTCCAGAAGTTATCATTTTATTCTTACTTATATTCTCAGAAAAATCTATCATACGATCAGAATCATCATATCTGTCATTTATTATAGCCTCGCCCAAGTCAAATTTTGGAATATGATGTCGATATTCTGCACTAAATCCAAGAGTCATAGGTCTCGGATAATCAGGTTCTGCGTAAGCAGCCTCAATATCAATATCTGAATGTGATGAGAGAAAAGCAGCTTGGACTTTTCCTATCTTTTTTCTAACTTCATATATCCCCTTTCCTTCGATAGTTGCAGTAACATGGGACTCTCGAATGAACTCAAATGGATCTATCATTGTTCTTGTTGTGGGAAGTGACAGTAGCTTTTCTTGTCCGCCTTCAGCATCCATCTTAATCAATTGTCCGGGCCTAACATCTTGAAAATTCATGTTGGGAAATGGAATACGCAGGGAATTTTCTGAAGCTATTATTGAAATTGAGTTGTTTCTGTCAGTACCGCTAACTAGAGGTTTGAATCCAGTAGAATCTCTGTATGAATAGATCTTATCATTGCTCATCATAGTAAGGTTTCCCCTCAAATGTCTGTCCAAAAACTCACAAGCTTTTTCTGGATTTTCCTTGTCAATTAGGAGTTTTTTGAAAATACTATATATCTTAAACAATGAATCAGCATTTGCTGCGTCCCCCACGAGTGGATGTAGATGCAATTTTTCAATGTCTACAAAGAAACCATCAAGGACCACACTAATCTTATTCATACTCTTGAATCTAGGCGTTCTTTTGGATAAATAACCTAATCCTAGTCTAAATTCAAGGTTACTATTATTTTCTACGATCTTTGAAATCGATCTTTCAGCGGGGAATGGACCGATGCCATTTGAGACAAAATTATCAATAATCATCTTCCAATACGCTTTTCCTCTATGCTGTAGCATCTGTAAGGAATTAACGAAATATGACATTAGGGCCTCTTTGTCTGAGGTACAATTAACAATTGCAAAAATGCCGGCCAAGGATAAGTTTAAGATCATTACAGAAATTAAATTTTGTGCTCGGATGAAGACTGATTATTATGGTTACAAATCTCAAAACATTAATTTATGAATCTTAATAATCATAACGAGTGCTCATTGGGTTAATTGGAAAGGCAAATGTAGGCAAGTCTACTTTTTTCTCAGCATCTACGGATAATATTGTCAATATTGCGAATTATCCGTTTACAACAGTGAAACCTAATCTTGGAGTTTGCCATGTGAGATTAAATTGCGTATGTAAGGAATTTGGGGTTAAGGATAATCCGGTTCATTCCATTTGTATTGACGGAATTAGATTTATTCCAGTACAAATTATTGATGTTGCTGGCCTAGTTCCAGGCGCTCATGAGGGAAAAGGCCTAGGAAACAAGTTCTTAGATGACGCTAGGCAAGCAGACGCGCTTATACATGTCATAGACATTTCCGGCTCCACTGATTCTGAAGGGAAACCATTGACACCAGGTACCGGCGATCCGCTTGAAGACATAAGATTTGTTGAAGAAGAATTTGACCTATGGTTGGCTTCAATTATTAAACGAGATGCAGACAACATCAAAGAGCTTGATCCGTCGGGCCAAAATACAGTACAAGTATTGAAAAAAAGATTATCTGGACTTG
>DASVGC010000282.1:0-2703 GCA_036379735.1 Nitrososphaeraceae archaeon | reverse complement strand
TTTAGACCTGAAAGACTGGAGCAAATATCTAGTAGTAGAAACATAGATCCGGTAAATGCATTGCAAAATGTAGCAGTATGTAAAGTCTACAATAGCGCACATTTAGAATTAATAATTAAAAATCTCGGAAAATACATTGATGATTACAAAGCAAAACTGGTTATAGTCGATAGTATAATTTCATTACACAGAGCAGAATTCTCTGGTAGAGGAACACTTGCCGATAGACAACAAAGACTTAACTCTATTATGCACAAACTTCTTCGAATATCAGAAATTTATAACATTGCAATAGTAGTTACAAATCAGGTACAATCTGCTCCAGATACTTTCTTTGGGGACCCGACAAAGCCAACCGGTGGAAATGTAATTGGCCATGCCTCAACTTATAGAGTGTATTTAAGAAAATCTGGTGAAAACAGGGTAGCAAAAATGATCGACTCTCCATATCATCCATACAGCGAAGTAAGGTTTACCATCAATGAAAAAGGAACAGATAACCTGGATGAGGGCAAAAAATCAAAGAAGGAATAACCCATCTTCTCTTTTTTATAATTAATTAATCTGAATATCGTTTTAGGATAAAGAAAGATTACTACAGGCAGTTATTCTAAAGAATCACTAAGGCAAAATTTTCAGCTATCTTCAGGTTTATGTTCTTCTTTATAATGTTCTAAATATTCGGATTCATTTTCAAATGCTTTATTGCATTTACTGCACATGACAGGTTCATCGTTGTCACTTTCCATTTCCAAATCTATCCCAATACAACCATTTGGTAGTTAAAGAATTTACGGTACGTGTTTGGATTAAGCAAAGCAAATTATCATAGTTGGCATCATGGGATTGCTAAGCTTACAGATACAAAGCTAGTCTACTGCGAAGGATATTTTTACACAGGTTCGATATTTTGTTATCTTTCCTGAGGCGGAGTCGATGTGGGCAGTCATGTCAACAACTTCAATTCCATGTATGCCATGCAACGTTTTCTTTGCTTCATCTACTGCAACTTGAGCTGCATCTTCCCATCCCTTATCGGAGCTTCCAATTATTTCGATTATCTTTGCAACATGATGAGTCATAACGAGATATTACACTGTATATGTTATAAGACTTGTGATAAATTTCTCACCAATCAATAACTGATTAGAGAAATGATGATAATCATTCAGAAAGCAACAATTAAAAATAATGTTTACTACATTTTAGCATGATTGAACACAAAAATAGGAAACCAAGAACTCCAGAAATTCCTATTTTACTCTTCATTCTTGCTACACTGTTAGTAATTCCATCAACTCACCTAATGCCTAGACTAGAGGTTTATGCATATGATTCTAATCAGATTGATAAGATGTTATCTGAAGGTGGGCAGATATGTCCCCTAGAAGCCGAATGTGATAAAAAGAAGGAAAATCAGACTGATGCTCACAATATGACTCTGAATGTTCCAGGCGCAGGAATAACAAATAATGGACAAGATTCAATTGGTAACTCAATAACAAACAATTCAAACAGTACCTCAAACAATTCCTCAAATGAAACCAATATTGCTAACGATACTTTGCTAACTGGTGAAACGAATAATTTGACTCAAGAAGTTATAGCCATTGAAACTGATAAGCAAACATACAACGCAGGGGAAATAGTTAGTATCTCAATAACGAATAAGGGATCAGAAGAATTGACATTTCCAAATTCTGCACTGGGACTCAAAATAAGAAACTTGGCTTTAGATGAATTATATCCAATTCTATCATCGCAAGTAATTACAATTCTTGGACCAGGTGATTCGAAATCTCTCAGGTGGGATCAAATGGGTGTGAATGGAAATCAGGCGCCCCCGGGGAATTATTCAGCTTCAGTTAGTTCAGATATTAGCGAGGCTCAAACAACTTTTTCAATTAGGTAATTATACTTTATCTTCCCTTCATTACCAAGCTCTGCACTTCGTAAGAGCTGCAAATAATGTATTTTGCAAAAGTCCTATAGATATCGGCATATCACATTCATGGGCCCGGAGGGCTTCGATCCCTCGATCTGTGGTTCCGAAGACCACCGCGATATCCTGGCTACGCTACGGACCCTTTGCTTCTAACTTTAAAATTAAATTCAAGTTCTATATCAATTGAGCTAATCGAGAATTGATTTTGATTGAAATAAACAATTCAATTAATAACAATCAATTTATTATCTCAAATATTTCTCAGTATCTGTAATTAATTGAAGGTATCTGACAGAATATCCAATGTAGAGTACGCCATTAGAGACATTACAGTCCATGCAAGACAATATGAAAAAACTGGTAAAGAAATAATCTACTTGAATATTGGTGACCCGGTAAAATATGATTTTCCGACTCCGGATCACATAAAAAAAGCATTAATAGATGCAGTTTCGAGCAACTTCAATTACTATGCTGATTCAGAAGGTATCTTGGAATTAAGGGAGGCGATAGTAAAGAAAGAATCGCAAAAGGGCTTACCGATAACTGTTGACGATGTACTTGTAACAAATGGTATTTCTGAAGGACTAGATATGATAGCTGCCTCCATAGTGGAACCTAACACAGAAATCTTAATGCCGGGACCGTATTATCCTCCCTATTCCTCATATGTAAAATTTTACGGAGGTAAACCAATTGAATTTAAACTAACAGAAGATGGAGCACCTGATCTTGATGATATCAAATCAAAGATTACT
>DASVGC010000281.1:0-8145 GCA_036379735.1 Nitrososphaeraceae archaeon | reverse complement strand
TATCCCATCACAAAAGGAAATGATGGATTGTTATTCCGTTGATACAGGTGAGTCAATAGTAAAGATTCCTATAGTTCTACTTTTTTTCAATTGGAGAACTAGACGTGCCAAAAACTTCTTGATGGCGCTTACCTCATAGATGTCACAAAAATAATTCAATGAATCCATGACAAAATAAATCAAATCGTCATCATCTTCAATCGAAGAACCACTCTTTGACACATTCATATCCTGCGATTTTGCGGTTGGACTATCTGAAAGATATGAAGTTATCTTCGTCAAGGTCTCTTGTAGCGATTTTTCATTGGGAGTATCGTATAAGAGAACTGGATTTACAAATAGTGGTTTGAATCTTGTGTCCTTAATGTTGAGTAGATCAATTTTATCTTTATCTGTAATCTTGGATGAAATAAGAATACATCTTTTTTGAGTCGCTAATCCCTCCTCGAGAAATTCTCTACAATAATCTCTCTTTCCTATTCCTGGCGGACCGGACAGAAGAAACAAAGTTGGTGATATGTGTTCATCCCCATCTGTGAGTTCTGCCAGTCCTGGAATTGCCATTTTGGATATTATATCAAACAGGATTAACATAACAATATTTATATTTCAACGGAAAATTCGTTTATTTTCTTGAAATTTGACGTCTATCCCTTTTAAATTTTATGTTTTACTTCTAATAAAACGTCTATTCTTACTATCAATAGCTATAATTTGAAATTTCTACGTTTAAGTTTGGCTTATTGAAAAATTGATTGGTGCCTTCGGTATAGGAATGCCCCAACCAATGAACATCATGTAACAATGAAGTCAAGACGGACGAATTTAATGACCACCAACGCCGTAGTCACCATCAACCTTCTCACTGTTTTTGATGACGATGGCGATGCGAATACAACTGTTAATAAAGTAGAGACCAGATTTGAGGTTGACGTTAACGTTCGCCAGAATCATTAGGCTTAGTTTATTAACATCCATTGACTTAGTATGAAAATTGGCGGGACTTTGGCCAACCATGTTTCTTGCTTTGGTAGTTTGGGGAGTTGGACATTTTTACTTGGGTTTTGTGGAACGCGGAATAATTATTCTTATCATTGGATCAATGCTAGCATTTGTGTTACCATGGTTTATTCCTGTTCCTGTAAGTTGGATTATAATTATTAGTTACTGGGCCTGGCAAATTTGGGATGCATATGAACACTATAAAAAACTGAATATGGGACAAACAGGTGACAAGATAAATGCAAAATAATTTTTGCAAGAATAGAAAGAGAAAAAAATATAGTATTAAAGTTTAGTAACAATTTCTAAAAAAGTTAATAATTCTTTGTTGTTCAATCTTCGGTATGAAAGTACTGAATATGATTCTGCTTGCCTCCGTGGTTCTCCTTTCTAACATGTTAATTGCAACTGCTTCTGCTAGTATATCTGACGATCATTGTTTCGATCATGACTTGGAGACTTCCTTTTGTTATAAAAGCCAAAAGGAGTGTGAAATTGAGCGAAAAAATGATCTAATGGCAGAAGGTAAATGTTATCTGGCTATAGATTAGTAAATCTTTTATTATCTGTCATTTCAAAATATAATGTTCCTTATCAATCTGATGGGAGAATTGGTTTATCTGCTGCATAATTCGGTAAAACAACCTCCCATCAGTTCTTATCCGAGTTTGTCTGAAACAACCTATTGTTTCTAATTTTCTATTAGCGATTTTAAATTGTGTATTTGTTGTGAGAAAGGGTGGTCAGGATAACCAAGTACCGTTAGAAATTCCTTCTGGGCAAATTGAATATCACAATAACACGGGATTGACGTCATAACATCTATTCCCGTATCTAAACTCAATTTCTTTGTAAAATCATCTGCGACTGGTGTCAGTGTCATGAAATTTTCTTGAGGATGATCTGTGTGAGTTTCGCCAATTTTTTGGTATGGTATACAGTAACCTGCTATTCTGTTAAGTAGAAGATAATATTTGGTATTACCCTGTTCCTTAAATTGAGCCAATATTTCATTAGCAATCATCTTTGTGCCACCGATATCCATATCTCCCATCTTTAATGTTAAGAACACAATATCTGATAATGCTAAAGCGTTTATTGCCCAAAATCTAATTCCGGGACTTGAATCCATGATAATATAATCAATATCGTTTTTTTCAATTAACTCTTCTCTAAAGTTAATGAATCTCTTTAGCATATTCATTCTGTTCTTATCCTCTTTGACTCCTTCTATCTTCAGAATATCCTCTCTTTTTGGGCTTGAAAAACAACCTATAATCTTTCCACTCAAAGAACCCTTGTCTGAAAACTGGGATATTGGTGTAACCTGAACCAATAGGTCATCGACTCCACAAGCACCAACAATATAATCATTAATAGTATTCTTGATTCTATTTTGGACGAGATCACCGAAATAAGCATGCAGGCTAGGAGCATAAACATCAATGTCTACGATACATACGTTGTTCCCTTTCTTGGCCAACAATGCAGCCAAGTTAGCGGCTAGAGTTGTTTTTCCAGTTCCGCCTTTGTATGAGTGAAAAGTGATGACCTGCTTCAAAGTATATCAAAAGAATGATAAATACATGTTTTTAAGTATATGCTAAATTACTTTTTTTATTTGAAACGCGAATTTATCATCGAAATATGTCTAAGAAAGTTTATTTGAATATTTCTTATCTGCAGCATCTCGATAATATATGAAATTGCAGAAAAAAAATCATTGTAGAAACAATATTTGACCTCATAATCACAAATGACATTAATGAATTGAAAAATCTTTGATGCGAAGTGCGGGATTTGAACCCGCGATCCCGAGCTTGGGAAGCTCGTACCTTAACCAGTCTGGGCTAACTTCGCTTCAATCTGCAATTACATTCTACAATCAATAAATTCCTATCTTATCATGACATTTAGATTTAGATCAGAATTCAATCATTTCTGCTCTTATAAGCCACATAATCTGATTCTGTGTTAATATTATCTTTTGAAAATAACTAAAGATAAAGAACTACAAATTAGTAACAATGCATTGTGAAATATAAAAAATTGCGTTTGTAAAATCATTATAAATTTGATAGTGGTACCTATCAACATTAGAATTTAACAAGAATTAATAATTGCGAGGAGAGAAATTCTTACTCTACAAAATATTTTACTCTTTCTTTTTTGAATTCTCTTGAGCTGAAAAGAATCCTGTAATCGCTAATTCCAATAAAGTTTGATAGTTCTACCGCAATCTTGTTGGCGGCCTCTTGTGTTCTTGCATGTATCATACTAAATAGACTAAATGGCCAATCAGGATATACTGGCCTCCTGTAGCAATGACTGACTTGCGGAAATGATGCTAATTTGTAACCTGCTTCATCAATCTTATCATCTGGCACCTTCCAAACTATCATACCATTGGCGGTAAATCCTGCATCTCTATGACGCAGAATTGCTGCAAACCTCCTCATCACTCCAAGTGACTCGTACTCCTCCGCCTTCTTGAATAATTCATCTACCGTGATACCTAGGTTCTTGGCAGAACTGTCAAACGGTCTAATTGATACCTCTAAATCCTTTTGTAACTCTCTTATGAAATCCTTGTCCCTTGATGTAAGCTCAAATTTCTTTTGGTCCAAGCTCTTCACATTATCATCTGGCGTCAATTTACTGGGATCTGTATTTACCATGTCAAGTTTCACTCCTATTTTATATAATTTGAGAGTTGGTAAAAGTCGAAACTTGATTACACCATCAAGCGATGCCATCTGTTCAAGATCTCTTTTCAAATCTCCATCTGGAGGAACGGCCAAAGTAAACCACATATTGAATTCATGATCTCTCTCATAATTGTGACTGACTCCGGGATGTTTATTGACTTCGTCAGCTACTGCATCTAGCTTGTCTTTTTCTACAGCAAATGCAACCAACGCACTCTTGTAACCCAATTTCCTCGTATCAAAAATTGCATTAATTTGTCTTATCAAACCACTTTGTTTCATTACAGAAATTCTTCTCATAACGTCTTCTTCACTGAGTCCATGTTTTGCTGCTATATCGAGATAAGGTCTTTCAGAAAGTGGAAAAGTCCATTGAATATCATTTAAAAGTTGTTTGTCTAAAGGATCAATGTACTGTTGATCTAGCTGCATTTACCTTGATTTCCAGTGTCAAGCATTAAATACTTTATCATAAATTGAGTAAGCTCATTTGCCTTGAGATTCCAATTCGTAGCAATTTTTCGATATCGCGACATAAAAATATATGAATTATTAATTTTAAAATAACATACTTTGAATGGAAAGAAAGTCGCTTTTCAAGGGGAGCATGGAGCATATAGTGAGATTGCCGCCACAAAATTCTTTCCCGATTCTGAACTTATCCCTAAGAAATTGTTCCAAGATATCTTTGATGCGTTACGAAGTGATAGTATTGATTGTGCCGTAGTTCCAATCGAAAATTCTATAGAGGGATCTGTTAATGAAATCTATGACTTGTTGTTAGATGCTGATAAAAAAATTACTGGAGAAATATTTCTAAAGATTGATCACTGTCTGATTGCATTACCAAATAGGACTACTATAACGAAAGTTTTTTCCCATCCTCAGGCACTGGCTCAATGCAGAAATTACATCAAGAAAAAGAATCTGGATGCAATACCAACATACGATACGGCCGGTTCGGTTAGACTTATTAAAGAAAAAAAAATTCTTGACACTGCGGCCATTGCAAGCAAGAATGCCGCAGAATTCTATAATATGAAAATTCTAGATCAAAATATAGAGGACAGAAAAAATAATTTCACCAGATTCTTAGTCCTCTCTGATCATCAAACTGCTCCTTCAAAGTCTGATAGAACTTCTATGATCTTTGGACTTAAACACACACCAGGAACGTTGTATTCAGTTATGCAGGAATTTGATCATAACAAAATTAACCTTACAAAAATAGAATCAAGGCCGACTAAGGAAAAACCGTGGGAGTACAATTTTTATGTAGATTTCGAAGGTCACATTGAAGAGGATAATGTTAAGAGGGCTATTAAGAGTATTGAAATGAAATGTACCTTTGTTAAAATATTAGGTTCCTATAGAAGAGGAACAATAAACTAGGTAGATAATTCATGCAAGTCTTGCTTTCATTCCAATTCCCAAAACTATAATTCCTGTTATAAGTAACATCATCTGACCTCCAAATGCTAAGGGAGAGGCCTTGGTTTCAACTTCTCCTTCAATTTTCACTACTGAATTTCCAGTATTTCTTGTTTCCATTTTATATTGACCTTCATTTTTGGCAACCAAATCGTATTCATAGTGAGATTGATTAGCGACTGAAACAATAACGGACTTGTCGGGATTTTCCACTTTGAAATCAAATTTTGACCCGTCAATAATGATTTTTCCAGTACTTCCATTATTCATTATCGGTGTTATAACATCTGTTAGGTTTGCATCCAAGGTACTTGCCAATGAAACTTTTCGAGGAATGTTTGAATCTATCATAGAGATTCCTCCAATTAGTATGAATGCAATACCACTTATCATGAGAATGTAAAAGGTCTTTTTTCTACTCATATCAAAAATTAGTGTACGGGACATTAATTAACGATATGATTCTTACTATGGCATTTAGATGGATACATGGGACTCTTATTGTTTCGGACTATGTGATAACTATGTACTGAGAGCACAAATCTCTGACGTTTCAGGAATAATGATTCAACCAAGTGTTTTATTATGGCAAAATATGATTTACTTTAATCCTCGATTTTCAGAAACATTCTTTCCATATCATTTAGAATGTGAGGTGCATAATTTTCCGTACTATTTCCGCCTACGACAAGACTTACTTTCTTTCCTTCCAGAGGCAATCCCCAAATATTAAGGAAATCTCCTAGGGTAAAATTCTTGAATTCATTTGATTCAACATGAATAATACCATCTGAATCATGAGTATGTAATGGAGACATCGCTGGTGTTACCATTCCCAATATTGAAGTTTCTCGCGCTGTACCGTATTCATCTAATGAACGGTCATTCCACAAAGTTGAATTTATTCCTACTCCGTTTGGAACAAGTATAGAATTTCCATTAACAGTAACGTTGAGGCTGGAATGTGTATGCATTATTATCTTATTACCAATCTTATTATCCGCAGCTTCTTGAGCGTTCAATTCTGGAACAGTCTCCAATATCGTCGAAAAGTACAATACAAAAGAAATTCCAACAAGCGCCGACATTAGAATATAACCGTTCTGTGAATTCATTTCCTGAGTACATCGTAGAACTATTTAGATAATTTATAGATATAGGATTCGTGTTATTCTCTCATTGACTTCGTAGATAATGAAAACAGTGCCTAGGTGAAATAGGAAAACAAGAGGCTACAAGATACGAGTACAAATATCAGAATTTGTACTACGACACTTAATTTATCGAATGTTTTTCTCTTCTTGATTCGTTTAATTTATGAACAGCAAATGCTAAATTACGGTACATTATAAAATTAATCGATGTCAATTGAGGATTCGTTTATCTCTTATGATAGAGTAGTGCATCAAAGTGGATCTGCGAGTCTACTTGCATTAGGGATAGCAATCGCATTACTTGGTATGGTATTTGGTTGGTTTTACAATAACTTGGTAGTAATCACAATTACAGCCATTGTAGCAGTGGTATCAATCATAGCATCGTTCCTTTTTATAATAAAACAATATGAGCGATCGGTGATTCTTAGACTCGGAAAATACAATAGACAAATTGGTCCTGGTTTGCGTACCAGAATTCCCTATATTGAAAATGTCTTGGTTGTTGATATCCGAGAAAAGGTAAGAGAGTTCACAGCAGAAAGAATGCTTACCAAAGACAATGTACCAGTTACAATTGACGCAATACTGAGGTATAAAGTTGTTGAAGATAGAGCAAAAGATGCAATATTAAATGTTGAAAACTTTAATGAAATGATAAAGCAGGTCTCTCAGACAACTCTGAGAAATAATATTGGCTCCTCATTATTTCAGGATATCTTGTCAAAGAGAGAAGAAATCAATAATCACATCAAATCAATTATTTCACAAGAATCTGGAAATTGGGGTATAGAAGTCACTGGAGTCGAAGTACGACAAGTAATCATTCCGCAGGAGCTTGAAAAGGCAATGTCTATGCAAGCTCAAGCCGAACGTGAAAAAAGTGCAAGGGTAACTTATGGAGAATCTGAAATTCTGGTTGCAAAGAAATTTGAAGAGGCATCAACGGTATATTCAGATAATCCAATTGCATATGCTTTGAGGCAATCAAACATGCTTTATGAATCAATTAAGGTGCAGGGGAACACTATAGTTATGATACCCTCTGAAAGTCTAAATTCAATGGGATTTGGAAACCTTGCAACGACTGTAGCATATCTTGAAAATACCAAAAGGGCTGCCAAGAGCAGTCAAAAACGATCAGACAACTCTTCTGAAATTGAATCGAGTAAATCAGATTCATCCTAATTTCAGATGTAAAGTGGATGCTTAAGAATCACCCCCGATAGTGGATTACAACCCCAAATGGTGTATTTAAGGAAATCTGGATTACCAATTATACAATTTTTTATATGGTAATGTTGAATCATATGTATTGAGTAGACAAAAACCGGTACTGACATTGCTCGTAATAACGCTTATTGTTGAAGCGTTCTTTTTCGTTGTCAATGTGATTCCATTAGAGGCCTTCTCTAAGCAGGGACAATTATTGAATAATGTTTATCCTCAACGAAGCATTCCTATTATTAAAATTTCTACAAATACCCAAGAGACATCCTCATCCGCGAGCAATACAGAAATAGAATCTATCAATGCTACGTCAGCAGTAAATAATGAACAAAGTAAATTGATAAACGATCTTGTGAATACGGGTAAACTAACAGAAGCTGAAGCCAAAGAAATTATCGCAAGAGTGATGTTGATTAATGAACTTGTACAAACAGGTAAATTCACAGAGGAAGAAGCCAAGGAATTTGTAACAAATGTAATGAATAATGGAACTGACGACACTAATATTACCGATGGAGAGACTGTTCCTGAAGTTCCTGAAACAAACATTACCGAAGTTCCTGCAACAAACATTACCGAAGTTCCTGCAACAAACATTACCGAAGTTCCTGCAACAAACA
>DASVGC010000280.1:0-3108 GCA_036379735.1 Nitrososphaeraceae archaeon | reverse complement strand
AAAAAAGCATTTTGTTGATCTTATTGGTATCAATGGTCTCATTGATGTAAGAGGCATCGGTCTGATGATAGGTCTTGAATTTGATACCAAAATGACAAGAGATAATATTGTTAAAAGATTGTTCAAGAAGCGCCTTCTCGTTCTTCCAGCAGGGATAAAGTCAATTAGGATAATGCCCCCACTAATTATTATTGAGGATGAAGCTACTAAGGGAATGTCTTTGATAAATGAAGTACTAGAACAGTACAATAAATAAATAAACTGACTTGATTGGAAGAGAACCAATGATTATTTGATTGCGAATCCTGCTTGTATGTTACCAAAGGTTCATTCAGTTAGAAAATACTAATATGCTTTGTAAGCATCACCCAGTACTTCGGAGGCGATTTTGAGTTCTAAAACCTCATTTGCCCCTTCATAAATCATGGTTGCTCGAGAATCTAGAAAATGCTTTGCTACACGAGCTGTTTTCTGGTAACCAAAAGATCCGAATACTTGTACCGACCTGTTTGCGCAATCAAACGCAGTATTTGTGGCATGGAATTTTGCAACAGCAGTTAACTTGTCGGCTTCATTTCTCAACTTTGAGTAAACTGTGTTACTACGATTAAGTTTCGTGTGCCATTGTTCTTCTTCTAGTTTGAATTGCTCTACGTAGTCATGTAATTTCTGCCTGGCGCATGCTGCCTTATATGTAAGCCACCTAGCACTTTCCTTACCTACTATAATTCTTGAAATGTGTTGCTGGATCAACTGTTTTTTTGCCAGCACAGATCCATGTTGTTTTCTTGATTTTGAGTAAGTCAATGTTTCATTGAGGCAATCGTTCATTACGCCAATACACCCTGCTGCAACACTTAGCCTTCCATCTATCAGGGCGCTATAAGCAATGTTAAGTCCCTGTCCCAATTCACCAAGTAAATTTTCCTTTGGTATGTGACATCCTTCAAAATAAATCTCGGCGTTCTTAATCGTGAGAAGGCCCATTTTGTTTTTCATTTCCTTTTTTCTAATTCCAGATGAATTCATATCGACAATAAATGCTGATATCTTTCCTGTTGTCAAATCCTTAGCATATGTAGTAACAATATCTGCTATGGTCCCATTTCCAATCCAGTGCTTCATTCCGTTTAGTAAATAATACTCTCCTTTATCTTCATACAGACTGTTCATTGATGCAGGATCACTGCCAGCTTCTGGCTCGGTCAGTGCAAAGGCCATTATACTTTTACCATTTGTAGTATTAGGTAGGTATCTTTTTTTCTGATCCTCATTTGCCCATCCCTGCAATACCATCTGTCCAATGGAAGTATGGACAGAAAAAAATGTTCTCATAGAATTACCCTCTTCTCCAATTCTTTCCAAACTCTTGCAATATGTTAAAATATCAAATCCCAGACCTCCATAATCTTTTGATATAGGGCAACCAAGCATTCCGATTTTACTAAATTCAGGAATTAAGGATTCGTTAAGTCTATCTTCAATATAACATTCTTCTTCAATACTTCTGAGGGATTCGCATACCCTATCTACCTTTGAAATAAAATCCTCCTGTTCTCTTGTAGTATCAAAATTCATGCAAGATAAATTTGAGTATTGATGCACACTATTCATTAATTATTTTCATATAAAAGGATAGACATTAATGTTGTAGAATTTTGGACTCTTCAATGTTTCGTAATACTCTTAAAGAGAAAGTTCTTAAGCATAATAAAGATGAAAACATTATAATTCATGTCATTTAATTGATCTATCTTACAATAAACCAAAATTTTATAGCTATTCTTATATAAGAAATCACTGGCTAAAAAAATGACACATAAATCTACTTAAATACTACTCTGTTCAAGATAACCTGGTGTTTAGTTTTAACGAGAATAATGGAAGTTTTGATTGTCTAATTATTGAAAATGTTGTATTCATCTATTCTCCCCCATTAATAGAAAATATGAGATGAAAGAAATGATTAAAGGTATTGTACTAATTTTTGGTCTAATATCCATGTTATCTATCATTAATTCCACTGAAATTGCTCAAGCTGTAACTTTACTAAATATCAGTAATACCAATGCGACGATGAATAACGATACCTCAGTTCAAAATAGTACTGATGGGAATTTCACCACACCAAACATACTTGATTCTATTCCAGAAGATAATGAATCAGGAGGTATCGCCAGCCTACCCGGTAAATGTTTAGGCTCTGCATTATGTCCTGACTGATAGATAATAATAATCCAGCTCTATGACAAGTAATAATTTGGGTAGACAACTTTACTTATTCTTAGTAATTGCTTTTCATATCTAAGGTTTCATGCAATACGTATTTACAGTTTTACATGTTTTCATATTCTACTGCAACTCTTGTGCTCCACTATTTAATTCAATGAAGCAATGGGCAAACTAAATGTAAAACTTGCACCAATACCATTTGAGTTGTTTTCGGCCCATATCCTTCCTCCATGTGCCTCTATAATTCCTTTTGAAATAAATAATCCTAGACCGGTACCATTGTAAGATGAAGTAACAAACTTTGAGAACAAACTGGGTATTAATTCTGGAGCGATTCCAATGCCAGTATCTTGTATAGTAACATACACTATTTTATTATTTTCATTGTCATCAGGTTTGATCCTTATCCTTACTGAACCATGTTTAGTGAACTTTAACGCATTATTTAGTAAATTGGATAATACTTGAGAAATTCTGTCTCTATCTACATATACAATTATTGATTTTTTAGGTTGAAAAAAGATCTTAACACTCTTATTTCTTTCTGAGTTATTTCCGTTTTCAAAGTCATTTACTACAGTTTGTATTACCTCATTGAGTTCCATTGGAGTTTTGGAAAGCTTCAGTGAACTGCTTTCAATTTTAGAAACATCCAAAATATCGGAAGAAAGTCTTTGAAGTCTTCTGGCATTCCTCATTACTACTTCTAGGAGGTGAGATTGATGCGAATCTGACGACTGATCAAGTAAGACATCGGTTAGTCCAAGGATGGGTTGAATTGGTGTTCGTAATTCATGAGCAGCCATGTTTATGAACTCCTTTTGTAATTTGTCATTTTGTCTTAACTGATCGTTAGCTTTCTGTAATGAAAGATTG
>DASVGC010000279.1:0-2549 GCA_036379735.1 Nitrososphaeraceae archaeon | reverse complement strand
GCCCAGCTTCTTATCCTAGATTCGAGACTTCGTGCACGCACTCTTGGGTAGAATGCCATACTTCCACGTCTAGGTGCACTATATTTTCGGTGACCCATGATTAATCCGTTTTTTGCTTTCCCTTTAATAAATTAATAACTTCAGGGGCAGAATGGAAAGAATGCTAATCAAGGCTTTCAACTTGAATAAACCCGAAATTCGCCAATCATGAGTGTAAGTAATTATTGATGATAGATAGCGTACCCAAAATCGCCTCTTCTAATCGAACAGTTTGAGTACCTTGAAAAGGAAACATATTGAAGAAATTATCTGTCGATGATATTTTCTTATTTTCTGATTCTAGTATTTTTCTTAATCCAAGTTTAGGACTGCCGAAAATTACAATAAAATTGCTTGATACTTTAATTTTAGTCAAAAGATTATCTACATGTTTTGTAAAAGGAGCGCCCTCCACTGATGTCATTAAGACTTCATTTTTCCTGTCGGCAAGTAATGCGGATAGTGAGTCTACGAACTGAACATCATATCCCCAGTAGCCATCCACATTGTCTTTTGAAATGTCTTCTGCTATTAACTGCGGTTTGTTGATAATTCTTACGAGAACCTTCTTTCCTAATTGGGATCCCCTGTACTTTATCATCTTTTGAAGTCCAACATCCACGAACAAAGAGTCATTTTGTTTTATTACAAATCCAAATCGTACATCACCGTCTTTGATGTCTTTCATATCAATCAATGTCTTATGATGTGGAGATTTTATTGGTGGTAAAGTTCCGGCGTGTTTTAACATCCACATTTTAGGATAAATTTTTTTACGAAGATATGGGGGAGTGTCAAGATATTCTAGTATCGTTTTAAGAATTTGTTTATCCATTTTATCTGACTTTACGCTTCTGTCATGATAGACAATAATTCTACTAACACAAAATATTGAACAAGCGCGGGAGATCTGAGAAATCTTGTAACTTTTGTCTAAAATCGATTGGGAGTCTATAAGACAAGAGTCAGGAATTGCGATCCATAGATTGGTCAAATAAAATGCTAAACCGTTATTCTGATAATAATTTTTCTATTGTGGCGCCCATTAGACCAGTGGATCCAAACGTTGTTTCGCGAAGAATTCCTTTCTTGTCAATGAATATGGTTGAAGGAGTGCCTCTCAGGGAATATTCTTCAAATGTTAGGGGACTGTAGGGCTTTGTTTCTAAATATGATCTAACTCGTGAAATAATTTGTTCTTTATCTTTTTGATGATACAGGTCAAAATCAGGAACGTTTGCACTTACAACCTCCATAATTCTTTTTTCATCTAGAGGCAGTTTTTCCTTTGCAAGTTTATCCATTCCTACTGGAAAGGGAATATCATATGTTAACATTCCTTCATCCAGTAACTTACTTTGGTATGTAAGAGTAGTAAGGGTTTCGCCGATGACTTTTTTTTCATTCAATAGCAATTTTAGATTTTCAATTGTATTCTTATCAAAATCCTCAAACGCGGTAGCAAGTCCCACTACCTCGACTCCGTTATTCTTATATTTGTTATAATTATCAATGGCTTCAGGTATGCCATAAACGAAACAACCAGGACAATTTACTTGAAATACTTCAACAACAACTACTTTGCCTTGGTAATCTTTCAGGTTAATTGGACCGCCTTGTACCCATTCACTAACTTGAAGGTCTGGTGCAGGAGAGCCAGTTTTAACTGTCACAAAATTCACAATAGTTCTTGAATATTTAAACCAATATTAATCGAAGTTTAGAATCAAAAAAATAAAGATTATTGAGGCGCCCTTTTACTGGCGTTTTCTTTTGACTTTGAAGCGTAGCCATCAATATCGTTATTTTCCACTCGCTTCATTCTCTTAGATTTGGTATCAATTTGTGCCATTTTTATATGCCTGGTACCAGTCTTTTCTTCACTAACCAGGTAAATCGATTCAAGAGCTAGACTACTTGCATCCACCATACTTATATCAGCATGATAGTTTTTCTCCAGAAATTCATTTACTTGATCACTGCCATTGCCTATCGCAACAGCGTCATATCCAATATAAGTTCCACTCGGATCAGTTTGATATAATGATGCACCATTCTTGTCAACTCCTGCAAGGATTAATGCAACACCATATGGCCGGACTCCAGCATACTGTGTAAATTGCTGTGCCATATCTGCTAGATTTTTCGCGACTCCTTCAACGTCTACCGGTTCGTCATATATCAGTCTATTACTTTGAGCGAAAAATCTTGCGTGATCAACTTGTGTTCTAGCATCAGGAATATATCCTGCTGCTGCAACCCCAATGTGGTCGTCTATTTGAAATATTTTTTGAGTTATATCAGAAACTTGTAATTTTCTAGCTTTTTCTTCTACTGCCAATACTACACCGTCCTTACTTTTGATCCCAACCGCCAAGGTTCCTCTTCGTACGGTCTCTATGGCGTATTCTACTTGGTATAATCTCCCGTCAGGTGAAAATACCGTAATTGCTCTATCATAACCAGCTGCTGCAGGTAACAAATCAGCTCTAACTTGTTTGCATTCGTTA
>DASVGC010000278.1:0-7210 GCA_036379735.1 Nitrososphaeraceae archaeon | reverse complement strand
AGAACTTGAATAGCTTGAACTACATTACACTATACAATCGCAAATAAGATACACACAATTATCCTATTCCGATGGGCGGTCGTTTGTGTTCGCTGTGTTCAAGCAAATTGTGGTAATTTAGCATATCCACACTGTCAAATGATTTTCCGCAAATCTCGCATTTCCTTATATTTTGCCTTTCAGCAGTTTTACTTGACTGCTCCGTAGACATGGTATTATTAACGCGTTCATTGCAGATAAGGTTTTCATGTTTATGCTTTGAAAAGGGCTATGTTGATGAGAATCAAAACTAGAATCCCTCCTTAGATTCATTCATCACCTTGGTTTCAGACAAGGCACGTCTTATCTTTCAAGTCAAATTCGAAAAACAAAAATTTAGGATAAAAAAATCATGTGTGAATGCCAATAACTGATGCTAATAAAAAACAGATAGCCCAACAAAGAAGGTTATTCTATAAAATATGCTTTGACTGCGGCGGTAAGAATCCCATACTTGCTTCAAGGTGCAGAAAATGTCATGGCAAGAATATGAGGCTTAAAAATAGGACACTGGGCGCCAAGAAATAACACTTTTTTTTGATGTAGAATTTCCCGAATTTTTTTAAAAATATATAAATATTATCATGGTGAATTCTAATTATAGCCATGCCGATAAGGACCGGAGAGGAGTATATTCAGAGCTTGAGAGGGCGGAAAATGAAAGTTTACCTTTTTGGTGAACTCGTAAAGGAACCAGTAGATCACCCTATGATTAGACCATCAATTAACGCAGTTGCTGAAACATACGATCTTGCTGACAAAGATCCTGAATTGGCGACTGCAGAATCCTCACTTACAAGTAATCACGTTAATAGATTCCTACATATTGCAGAAAGTGCCGAGGACCTGGTTAATCAAAATAGAATGCAAAGAAGGTTAGGCCAACTCACAGGGACATGTTTTCAAAGATGCGTCGGAATGGATGCACTGAATTCATTATATTCTACAACGTTCGAAATAGATAAAAAATTCCAAACACCTTATCATGATCGATTCAAGAAATTCGTAAAGAGAATGCAAGACGAAAATCTTGTAATTGGAGGTGCAATGACCGACGTCAAGGGCGATAGAAGTTTGAGCCCTTCACAGCAGGAGGATCCAGACCTTTTCGTCCATATCTCCAAGAGGGACCAAAATGGAATTTACATATCTGGTGCAAAGGCACATCAAACAGGATGTATAAATTCACACTGGATTTTGGTAATGCCCACTATGCGATTAAAAGACGAGGATAAGCAATATGCAATAGTTGGTGCCATTCCAGCTGATGCAGAAGGTATCACCTATATCTATGGTAGACAATCCTGTGATACTCGTAGTATGGAGAGTGGTGATTTGGATGCAGGTAATTCCAAATTTTCAGGTCAAGAAGCAATGATTATCTTTGATAATGCTTTCATTCCAAATGAACTCATTTTCATGGATGGGGAATACGAATTTGCTTCTATGCTTGTTGAGAGATTTACATGTTATCACAGGCGCAGCTATGTCTGCAAGACTGGTCTTGGAGACGTATTGATAGGTGCAGCAGCTTCAGTTGCAGATTATAATGGAATTTCAAATGCATCTCATATCAAGGATAAACTGGTCGAAATGACCCATCTTAATGAAACTATCTTTGGTGCTGGTATCGCATCATCATATCAGGCTCACAAGACGCCATCTGGAAACTATCAAAATGATGATATGCTTGCTAATGTCTGTAAGCATAATGTAACTAGGTTTCCATACGAAATCGGTAGACTTGCCCAGGATATAGCCGGAGGATTGATGGTAACAATGCCGTCTGAAAAGGATTTCCGTAGTCCTGATACAGGACCACTTCTCGAAAAATATCTGAAAGGTCGAAAGGGTGTTTCGACTGAAAATAGGATGCGAATTTTGAGATTAATCGAAAATATGACACTTGGACGAAACGCTGTCGGATATTTGACTGAATCTATGCATGGTGCAGGATCTCCTCAAGCTCAAAGAATTCAAATTGCAAGACAAATGCAATTAGGTTACAAGAAAAAATTAGCCAAGGATTTGGCAGGTGTTGACGAGGGCGAATCTGCTCAGGTGGTTAACGAACAGTCTGAATACTTTGATAGAATATTCGGAACAAACACAAACACAAACTAAAATTTAGTACCATTCAATAATCAGAATACATTTTCGAGTTCGTTTTGTTAAAGATATCACGCTGTATCGGAACGTTAATTATGTAGTAGAAGAGGATATGAAAATCAATCATAATGAATGACGCCGAATTTAAAGACCTTGTTAGAATTTGGCCCGATTTTCCAACAAAGGGAATTTCGTTCAAGGACGTAAATCCTCTCATAAGATCTTCTGAATCGTTGGCCTATCTCGACAAGAGATTATTTGAAATCTGTAACAATCTTGAAATAAGCAAGATTGCAGCAATTGAGGCCCGTGGATTCTTTGTAGGATCTCTGCTTGCATCAAGTCTGAAAAAGGGGTTAGTCTTAATTAGAAAGGAAGGAAAATTACCAGGTCCAATCTCAAAGGAACCTTACACCATCGAATATGGAACTCGGGTCATGGAAATTCAACAAGATGCAATTTTGAGTGGAGAAAAAATTTTGATTGCAGATGACCTACTAGCAACTGGAGGCACAGCTATGGCCGCAGCATCACTAGTTGAAAAATCTGGAGCGACAGTAGTGGGATTCGTATTTATCATCAGTCTAAATTATTTAGAAGGACCAAATATGTTAAAAAAGAAAGGTTACAAGGTAAATAGTATTTTGGAGTTTGAATGATTTGAAGACATATCATGCTGAAATTGGTATCATTGGTGGTACTGGGATCTATGATCCTGAATTACTAACAGATCCTGAACCAATAAAGATTTTCACCCCGTATGGCCGGACATCCGATCTAGTAACTATTGGTAAGTACAACGGTCGTTCCGTTGCGTTTATTCCTCGTCATGGTAAAGGACACACAATCCCTCCTCACAGGGTAAATAGTAGGGCAAACATTTGGGCTCTAAACTCATTAGGAGTATCTAGAATCATTGCGCCTTCAGCCGTCGGAAGCCTGCAGGAAAAGTACAAACCTGGTGATATTGTATTGCCGAATCAATTTGTAGACTTTACTAAAAAAAGAGAGTATACATTTTATGATGAAGGACAGGTTTGTCATATTTCATGTGCAGATCCTTTCTGTGATGAGCTAAGAGATATATTTCTAAAAACTAGTAAAGAATTAGGATATGAAGTTCACGATGGTTCTACTTACATTTGTATTGAGGGTCCGCGATTTTCAACCCGAGCAGAATCAAAATTTTTCAAGGATATTTTGCACGGCGACATTATTGGAATGACACTAGTGCCAGAAGCTGTACTTGCGAGAGAAATGCAAATATGCTACATGTCTATCGCTACCGTTACTGATTACGATGTTTGGTACGAAAATCCAGTTTCGTCCAAGGAAATACTTGAAGTGTTGGCCAAGAATACCAAGAAGACAAAGGAATTACTTGCCGTGCTCATCCCTTCTATTCCTGAAACAAGAAATATATGTACATGTAAAAGTGCATTAAGTGACGCTATGGTTTAATTTGATTTTTGGTAGCTGGATCTATGAGAATAATTTCTCCTTCAACGAGTTTCCTTTGCAATACTAATTGGAAATCTTCAGTGTCATAACCTAGTTCTTTTAATTTAGTTAGAGTTTTTTTTGTTAAATTTAGGCTGATATTATGCCCTCCAATCCTCCCAAATGCAATGGCTTTGAACTTTAACTTGGTATCCTTTATGATAAAGTAGCCTGTCAACTTGCTTGCATACTCTCCGCCCTGCGCTTTTTCTACGTATATTTCCGGTTCATCTGATGTGAAAGAGTCGCGGATCACTTTGGATTTTCCTCATTTGTTATTTCAATACTTTTGTTAATGTTCTTTGAGACCAGAAAACTCCACCAATTGTCATCTACTATCTTATAATCAACCACATTAACATTAACCGTCGTTTCATCATCCGTATCGATGAAAGAAAAGTTTCCATTTTTTATTAATTTTATTAATTTCCATCTTTCCTTTCCTTTTCTATTTCTATTTATTGCTACAGCCCACTCCTGACCTTCCGGAATAGAAGGCATACCAATGTAATCTACAATTTCGAGAATGCCCAATCTTTTTTCTTCACAGAATAGTTTCTTATTTATTACATTTCTCCAAATATCAACAGCTCCTATAGTTCTGCTATTTTCATTAATATTAATAACCCCAAAATATACCACCTTGTTTTCTGGAACGGTTGACATTAGACAAGTTATTGATTCTACTTGCCATATTTAGTTCTTGCAGATTCATGCATTCTCTCAATCGAAGAAGCAAGGCTATCAATTTGGATATTCTTTTTGAATTCTATTCCAATCTTTAGACAATGTCGACGATAAGCATTTATGATTGAAAATTTTGGATGAAATGTCTGATACATGCCTGATAGTTCCAAAATCATTCCCTTTTCAATGAGCCCATTTAGTAATTCCTCTGCCTCTTTGAGGGGGAGATTTAGATTACTTGATACCCTTTCTAATGGTGTTTTATCATTTTTTATCAAGTACAGGAACATCTGTGCCTCTAATTCTGAGAGGTTAATTTTTGATATTAGCAAATCTTTGATGTTTTCCAAATTTCATCAGATCAATAGAATTGATTAGTGAATAGGGCCTATTTACATTATCAATAAGACGGCATCTAATAATGATTATAAAAATGCAAATTCAAGTTAAATCGAATTTAAGTAACTAAACTTCTGATTAACTGTTTTGTCTGTTCATTTTAGATTGTAAATATCTCTTTATATTTTTGATATCTTTGCTTGATATCTTCTGCCTTTACACTCACAAGTCTTTGAATACCATAGTCCTCTATTGTGAATGAACCCATTATGTTTCCATATATCATTGCATTTTTCAATGCCTTGGAGTCCAATTTTTCTTGCTCAGATAAATATCCTATAAATGCACCGCCAAATGAATCTCCTGCTCCCGTAGGATCCTTTATTATTTCAGTAGGAAATGCTGGAAGTGGATAGAATTCATTGTTGTGAAAAAGAAGAGATCCATTTTCCCCCTTGTTTATTAATGCAAAAGATGGTCCATTGGATACAAGCAATCTAGCACACTTTAGAATATTATTTTCCTTAAACAGCAATTTGGCTTCCGATTCGTTTAACATTATTCCATCTACTTTATTTATTAACTTCATTAAATCGTCTCGCTTATTGGTAATCCAAAAATCCATTGTATCACAAACTACTAACTTTGGACCAGAAAATAATTCTAGTATGTTCATATTTTGGACTGGATCGTTATTAGCAAGATATACAAATTCAGAGTCAATATATTCTTCTGGTACCGTAGATTGGTAATTTGCAATTACATTTAGTTCGGTCTTATTTGTTGTTCTCTTTGCGAGATCATATCCAAAAGATGAATCATAATGAAAAGTTTTTTCAGTCTGGCTGATGGTCAATCCCCTAATATCAAGACGGTCTCTTAAAAGTTGTAAATACGCTTCAGGAAAATCATGGCCTACGACCCCAATTAATGAAGTAGCAGCATAATTAGATGCTGACAGCGAAGAAAAGGTAGCCGTACCGCCCAAAGTTCTTTCAATTGTGTGAAATGGAGTACGCGTTGTATCTAATGCAACAGTTCCAAATATCGTTAGCATGGTGTTCGATTAATAACAACAATAAATAAGTGTTCAACATTATTTTGCGTATTGGCAGACACAAGAAATGACAAAATAGTAATTGGATTTTCTGGAGCATCGGGTATTATTTATGGAATTAGGCTTCTTGAGATTTTGCATTCAATCAAAATCGAAACATATCTAATAATGAGTGAATGGGCAAAAAAAAATATTGAAATTGAAACCAATAAGACATTAGAATATGTGAAATCTCTCTCTTCTGTTAATTATGAAAATTTCAAATTGGACGCTTCTGTTTCAAGCGGTTCTTTCCTTCACAATGGAATGGTCATAGTACCTTGTAGCATGAAGTCATTGTCAAGCATTGCAAATGGCTATGACGATACTCTTATCTCGCGTGCTGCATCTGTTACCTTAAAAGAATCAAGAAAACTTATCATAGTTCCAAGGGAAACTCCACTTTCAAGAATTCATCTTGAAAATATGATAAAGTTACAGGAAGCTGGTGCAATCATTCTTCCTGCTATGCCTGGATTCTATCACAAACCCTCTACAATTGAAGAAATAGTCGATCACTTGGTCGGCAAGATTCTTGATCAATTAAATATAAAACACGACATCTTTAAAAGATGGAAGGATCAATAAAATAATAATTCAACAATTCTTGTTACTACAATATTTTATTGGTTTTATACAATAACATATCATATCAAATAGATCTTTGGAATGATTACAAGTCAATTAAAAAAGGTCCATGATATGATTAATAGTAACATACTTGGAGAAATCTAATTTTCCCATAGTTGCAGCTTTTCCATTTTAGATCTCCTTTTTGCTTGATAAAGCATTTCATAGACGGTCTTGTGGGATCTCCCATTAATTAGTAACATTATTGCGTCTGTGGCGAGCTTTGTTTCTTCATAGTTGCCAATCAATCCTATTATGTGTCCATATATTGAAATAAATGTGTTAGTTAGTTCTTCAAGATTTTTCCTTGCTTTGCCTTTCTCACCAATAATTCTGCCTTTTATACGATTGGTGGAATTACTTGAACTTGTAAAATTACGAAGATCCAATATTTGAAAAATGGTTTCCTCATCTAGGATTCTAAATGCCCTTTCAGGAGAAAAACCACTTGAAATTGCACTTATAATGTCTCTAGCCTTCAATGCTCCATATTGATCGAAATTCTTAGACGTTGAGATAATTGTTATCTCCCCCGTCTCACTTTCAATCTCGATTTTAACGCTGCATCTTTTACAAATATCGCTTTTTGTTTTTCCTTTATTTCCAATAACCACCGAAATTCGGTCCTCAGGAATATGTATTGATAAACTCAGATGATCATTTTCATTTTTGTTCAACAGGAAACCCTCGTTAAAGATTCACTGCTTTATTATTTATTTATTGTTTAAGTATTGACAGTCAATATGACTGTCTGAATCTATAGATCATTAGAAATGGAACGTCTGAAAAATACTTTACACTCGACCTCTT
>DASVGC010000277.1:0-3125 GCA_036379735.1 Nitrososphaeraceae archaeon | reverse complement strand
ATAGTCAGAAGATAGTAGTTACCACTTTGGAGAAATTACTTGATTACAATGATATGCTAGGGATGATTACAACGGTTATCATAGGTAACTCGTCAACCTTTAATTACAATGGACTGATGATAAACCCTAGAGGATATAAATCCAAATACGAACTCGTACCTGAGACGACTAGTGCATCAAACTGATCTTAAAAGGAATTTATGACTGACCTAAATCCGTTGTAACCTTCAGTTACAGCAAATGCTTTGTCAATCTCATCAAGCGCAAATCGATGAGTGATCAGTCTTTTTAAATCAATCTTTTGTTCATGCACCAGATTCATGGCCTTTTTCATTACCTTGGGAGTAGAGCTAAAACTTCCACTTATAGTGATTTGATTATAATGAAGTAAGTTCGGATCAATAGTTAAGATCTTATTCTTGGATGTACCAGCAAATAAATTAATTAATGAATTTTTTCCGGCTAGTTTTAGCGCCAGATCGATTCCTTCAGGATTGCTTGTAGCTACAATAATTAACTTTCCTCCTCTCCCGTAAGTGTAGTCCCAAATTTTTTTTACCGATTCATTTGGTTCGTTGTTTAAAAGTACTAAATCTGCACCGATTGATTTTGCTTCACTTAATCTTGAGGGAATTTTTCCAACTACAATAGTTTTGGCGCCGTACAGTTTTGATATTTGCAAGTGTATTAATCCAATTGGACCATCTCCAATAATTATTACAAATTCACCACTAATTGGAATATTAAAATTCAGATGTGCATTAAGGCAACATGATAGCGGCTCTATGAGTGATGCTTCATCATCAAGTATATTATCTTCAATAGGAATGATGCCATTAATTAGTAAATTATTGCTTGGAATGGTTATGTAGTCAGCAAATCCACCGTTAATACTTGATCCAATTTCGTTAAGGTTATCGCAGGAATTAAAGTGTCCTGCATTGCAATGATGACAATTCAAACAAGGTATAAGTGGAGAAACAATTACTCTTTTATCCTCAGGAATTACCTGACCATTTGGTAAGCTTAAATTATTTATCGTCCTTGCACATATCTCGTGACCCAAAACAATGGGAGGTCTAACTTTCTTGTGGCCTTCTCTAAAGACACGTACATCATAGCCGCAAACTGCACATGACATAGTTTTTAGGAGTAAATCATTATCCTTTCGAGAAATAGGCAAATCCATAATTTTGAAATTCTTTGGTCCACTAAAAACTGCTGAGTGATTTTTTTCGGGTAACATTATTTTTCAAATCACTAATTCAAGGATAAGATATTCAGATTCCTTCCTTTAATTTCTCTCCGAACGAGATAAATTTTCCATGATCTTCAATTCTAATATTAGTATCAACTCGAATACGCAATCCCACGGAACGGAAGATTGCCAGTAATTCTCCTCCAGATATGAGCGAATCTATCTCACCGGATTTAATCAGATCAGCGATTCTCTTTATTATTATTTCAGTTTGTACTGGATATTGTAATTCTGCTAATTTGAGTACTTCATCTGCTCTATCATACAAGTATTTTAGAACTATTTCCTTATCGTTTGTTTTGGTCAAATTTGATTTTGTTTCGACTTCTTTGTTTTTCTCAATCAAAGCTGCCTTTTCTTTCAACTGTTTCATTTTTCGGGCTTTAATTATCGCTATTTCTGGATCTTCATCATCTTTACTCATCCTTTAATCACCCCGATTGGAATCAGTCGCGCAACCTTAGTTGCAATACCTAGTGAGTGTGATACTTCAACAACTGAATCTACGTCTTTGTATGCTTCGGGTGTTTCTTCAACCATCCCTTCCTTGCTCAGTGCCTTAATGTACACTCCCTTTGATTCTAAATTCTTTCTTACGCTATCTGTTGTATAGCTTCGCCTCGCTGCAGACCTGGACATTGTTCTCCCCGCACCATGTGCAGTAGAACCAAAACTCAATTCTAATGATTTTGAATTTCCAAGGAGAATCCAGCTCGCTGTCCCCATTGAACCGGGAATAAAAACTGGTTGACCAATATTGCGATATTTGTCTGGAATATGACTATCGCCTGCTGGAAAAGCTCTCGTGGCACCTTTTCTATGTATTACGAGGTCCCTAGTTCCTTCACCATCTATTGTATGCCTTTCTACTTTGGCTATGTTATGTGAAACGTCGTATACTAACTTCATGTCAATATCACCCTCAGTCATTCCCATGATCTTTTCAAAGGTACTTCGTGTCCAGTGTGTAATCATCTGTCTATTTGACCAAGCAAAATTCAATGCGGAATACATTGCTTTTCTATAACTCTCACCTTCTAGAGAGTTGTTAGGAACGCATGCGAGTTCTCTATCAATAATGTTCATTCCAGATTCCCTTATTTTTTTTTTCAGAAACTTTCAAATAATCGGTGCAGACCTGATGCCCAAATCCTCTAGATCCACAGTGTATCAATACAGTGACTTGGCCTTCTTCAATCCCCATGGCCGCTGCTGCTTTTTCATCAAAAATCTTGTCTATCCTTTGTATCTCAAGAAAATGATTCCCTGAACCAAGTGTACCTAATTGAGGTCCTCCTCTTTTGCGAGCAAGATCTGAAACATGAACAGGATCTGCTCCCTTCATACAACCATTTTCTTCACATACGTCAATGTCAGAGTCCCAACCATATCCCTTCTGAACAGTCCATTTTACACCTTCAACTAGTAATTCGTCCAGCTCAGATCCGGTTACTTTTCTTGAACTTGAACTTCCTACACCAGATGGGATCGCACGAAATAGTTCGTTCACAAGATCCTTCAGCTTTGGTCTAACATCATGCTCACTTAAATTAGTTCTAATTAATCTAACGCCACAGTTAATGTCATATCCTACTCCTCCAGGACTTATCACACCTTCTTCGAGATCCATTCCTGCCACTCCTCCTACTGGAAAACCATAACCCTCATGTCCATCGGGCAATACAATTACATGCTTCATTACACCTTTCAATGTGGCAACGTTAGCGGCCTGGTCTATTGTCCTGTCTAACGCCATTTTTGAAACCAATTTCTCGTCCGCATAAATTGTAACTGGAACCTTCATCCCCTTTGATTCATCTTTTTTGATAACATACTTGAAATCTCCTTCATTTACTATTTCGTGGTT
>DASVGC010000276.1:0-2065 GCA_036379735.1 Nitrososphaeraceae archaeon | reverse complement strand
GACAGTGCTTGTTTGGATGGGCTATACTATGGCTTCCGCTCCCCCAGACAAATGAGATGTAATTAGGTTACCTGCACATCAGATACGATTTGATAAAATCTAGGACCAACTTCTCTCACGACTCTGACATTCCTAATGCAGTAACTAAATTTATCAAACGACTTTGAAGTATCCTCAATACCGCTCTGTATTGCGTCTTTTTTGCTGTCAGCTCCCACATGGCAAAAATAGTGAATCATGCCTCTACTATTTGCAAGCGAACTTACAGCTGCATCTACAAAATTTCTTGCTTTTTCCGGAAGGGGCATCAACACCCGTGTTGCAGTTCCCTTGAGGTTATTGTGTATCGCATGCTCAGCATCATCAAGTATGGGAATCACCTTCCCCGTCAATTTATTTATCTCTATATTCTGTCTACACATGTCATTGGCTATTGGATTTGAATCAATAGAATAAATTTTGGCCGATTTATTAAAGCGGGAAATAATGATAGAAAATGTTCCCACACCAGCGAACATATTAATAATCACTTCATTAGGTTCAGTCAATTTAGCAATTCTCAATCGTTCAGTTGATAATCTAGGCGAAAAGTATGTATTGATTACATCCACTTTGAATGTACATCCGTGTTCCTTATAAACAGTAATTGGGCTATTTTCTCCAGCTATTAATTCCAATTTCCGCAATCGGTAATCACCCTCTATCGCTGATACCTGACAGAATACCGATTTTACTGGCCTAATCTCCTCAATTAATGCATCTGCGATCAATTTCCTTTTAGACGTTAGTGTTTCAGGGATTTTGATTATGGCAATAGTTCCGATTATGTCAAATGATGATGATAGTTTTTCGAGGTCTGCGCTATCAAGTTTTTCTTGCAATACTTCTTTTAGCATTCTTGTCATGATTTGATTAATTTCAAGTCCTCATGTAATAGTCTCCAGAGCTCTTTTGTGCCCTGTCCAATCTTCCACCCAACTTATTTATTCTTGGACGACCTGTGTTTTCATCACGCCTGTAGGTAATTGAAAGAGTTTCAAGAAACTTGTTCATTCCACTTTCTTTCTTTATTGGCGAACCAGCAGATCCATTTTCACCTGGCTTTCCAGAAAAAATAATCAAAGAATCAGCTACCAAATCTATCAATTGCATATCATGATCAACAATTATAGCGGATTTTCCCTGCGATTTAACGAATCTATGAAGGAATTTTGCAATATTAATCCTATCCTCTACATCTAAAAATGCAGAAGGCTCATCCAAAGCATAGATATCTGCTGGTCTTATTAGCGCACAACAAACAGCTACCTTTTGTAGCTCTCCACCACTCAACGTATCTACTCTTTTATCATAAAGTTTTTTGATACCCATTGGAACAACAATCTGCTGTTCCATAGTGGAGCCTTCAATCGGTCCTTGATAAGCTACCTCTAATAATGATTGTATATTGCCATCATATTCGTTTTGGAGATATTGTGGCTTGTATGACAAACTAGCCTGAATATCTATATTCCCACTATCTGCCTTTTCTATGCCCGCTATCATTTTCATAAATGTGGTTTTTCCCAAAGCATTAGCTCCCACCAAGCCAACTATTTCGCCCTCTCTGATCTCTCCATGAGAAACATTCAAAGTAAATGATGGAAATGATTTTGTTAAATCAGAAAACTTTGTCAGTGGTTTATCAACTATTAACTCCTCATTCTTGTTTGAATCTTCGAACTTGAATGATTTCTCTCTAAATCTGATATTTTCTGTTGGAATAAATCCATCCAAAAAGGCGTTTATGCCGACTCTGGTACCCTGTATTGGAGCAACGATTCCATATGCACCTGGTTCCCCATACAAGATATGAATGTAGTCTGAAAGATAGTCAAGAAGAGTCAGGTCATGTTCAACAACCATAACACTCTTGCCATCATCTGCAAGTTGTTTAATAGTTCTTGCAACAGCTAATCTTTGATAAATGTCATTATAAGATGATGGTTCATCAAAGAAATAATAGTCCGCATCCTTATTGACTGCAATAGCAACTGCCAATCGCTGCAATTCTCCACCACTCAAT
>DASVGC010000275.1:0-2576 GCA_036379735.1 Nitrososphaeraceae archaeon | reverse complement strand
GTTAGGAGAGCAGTAGAAGCATGGAAATTGGGTGCGACTGAGATTTGTATCCAAGCAGGTTTACCACCAAAGATGGATGGATTATTGTACGTCGATATTTGCAGAGCTATAAAAAAGGAGCTGCCCGATATCCACATTCATGCTTTTTCTCCTGAAGAAATCATGTACGGATGTGCAAGATCAGGATTAGGTGTGAAGGAATATTTGAGTTTATTAAAAGAAGCTGGATTAGGAAGTTTGCCAGGAACAGCAGCAGAAATCTTGGATCAGGACTTGAGAGACTTGATCTCTCCGGGTAGAATCACGGTGGATGATTGGATTGATGTTATTACTACCGCACATAATCTAAAGATTCCTACGACATCGACGATAATGTATGGTCATGTAGAAACAATGGAACACAAAGCCAATCATTTGGAATTGATAAGGACAATCCAGAAAGAGACAGGAGGCTTTACTGAATTTGTGCCGCTTAGTTTTGTTCATAGAGAAGCTCCAATGTATAATCACAACTTAGTTAAGGGAATTTCAGCAGGTCCTACAGGTCAGGATGTGATAAAAATGCATGCAGTTTCAAGAATAATGCTCAACAATTTTATTGATAATATACAGGTATCGTGGGTCAAGGAAGGAACGAAAATGTCGCAATTGCTTCTTGAAGCTGGAGTCAATGATTTTGGTGGAACTTTGATAAACGAAAGTATATCAACCTCAGCAGGATCTGAATATGGCCAGATAATGAAACCCAAGGAAATAAGATCCTTGATAGTATCTGCAGGTAGAGTGGCCGCCCAGAGGAACTCGGTTTATGGAATTGTTAAAGTTTTCGACAAGAATGACAATGGAGATGAATCACTGTTGGACAGTGCAGAAGTATCGAAGTTTGGATCTTATCACGAGCTCATAAAATTAGATGAATTTCGATATAACCATGTGAAATGAGCACATGATTTCTTACTGACATGATTGAATTCATTTCACGCATACGCAATTCATTATCCCACCAGATGTCCTTTTGCAGCATCTGATTAGTAACGTTTAGATCAACATAATTAAAAGATCCTTCTTTTGTCTCTATGATAATTGACTCTTCAGTGCTATCCTTAGAATTATTTCATTACATTTAAGAATCTCAACCATACACATTAGGAGCAAATGATAAACCTTGGGATCCTAATTTCGGGAAGAGGCAGCAATATGGAGTCAATATTGAATTATCTAAAAGAAAATAAGGTGGCAGAAGTCTGTCCTAAAATAGTTATTTCAAGTAATGTTGATGCAGAAGGTCTTAGTAAGGCCTCAAATTTTGGAATTCCAACAATGGTTGTTACCAAGAATTCAAAGGGCTGGGAGTACGATAGTCAAATAGTAGACATATTGAAAGAGTATGATGTAACCCCAGAAAACGGACTTGTATGTTTGGCAGGGTACATGCGACTCTTAAGTCCAGAATTTGTAAGAAAGTTCAAAATGCGTATTATGAACATACATCCATCACTTTTGCCATCATTTCCCGGACTCAATTCCCAAAAAAAAGCGCTGGAATATGGAGTAAAAGTAACTGGATGTACGGTTCATTTTGTTGATGAGGGATTGGATTCAGGACCAATTATTGGACAGAAACACGTAATGGTATTAGACAATGATACACCTGAAATATTATCAGAGAGAATTCTCGAACAGGAGCATGTTCTCTACCCTTATTGTATAAAGCTTTTTTCTGAAAATAAACTATTGGTTGATGGTAGAAAAGTAATTGTTACCTAGCAATGAAGAATAATTAAGGTAATCGACAGTAAAGCAAAAAAATGGCGTTGTGAATTTCTAAAATGTTTGGCCAAATTAATAGATGGTTTGCTAGTATCTCAACACATTAAAAACATGATCAAAAATGAGGTGTCAGCACTTGCAAGCAAGGGAATTAAACCATGTCTGGCCACAGTTTTAGTTGGCGACAATCAAGCGTCTGCAACATATGTTAAAAATAAGCAAATTGCCGCAAGCAGTGTTGGAATCCTAACACGAGATTTCAAACTTCCAAAAAACATAACTCAAGAAGAACTCTCCAAGACAATTAAAGAATTAAATCAAGATGAAAATGTCCATGGAATACTAATTCAACTTCCATTACCTGACCAAATTGAAACATCCATTACTGATATGGTAAGACATGAAAAAGACGTTGACGGTCTGACTTCTTATAATTTAGGCCTTCTGTTAGAGGGTACACCTAATTTGATACCATGTACACCCTTGGGGATACTTGAATTACTCGATTTTTATAACATTGATGTTAAAGGGATTGACGTAGCTATCATTAACAGAAGTAATCTTGTGGGAAAGCCATTAGGAATATTACTAATGAATCGTGATGCTACGGTAACATTTTTCCATTCAAAATCAAAGGGGATGGAATACAAATTAAGGAACTATGATTGCATCATTACTGCGGTTGGAGATCGTCAAAAATTTATACTAACAAAAAATATGATTAAGGATGATGCAATAATTTTCGATGTGGGTATTACAAGAATTAATGGAAAGATTCACGGAGATGTTGATTTTAAATCAGTTTC
>DASVGC010000274.1:0-2028 GCA_036379735.1 Nitrososphaeraceae archaeon | reverse complement strand
CCCAGAACTACTATGGGGATTAGTATGGAAATGACTAGGAGGGAATTCCTAACCAGCCCCCAAGATTCGGAAATGGAAACATTGAATATCACACGTTGACAATTACAATCTGCTATACTTGATAGAATCGATCTCGGTTCATCTAATTGATTATGATTCACCATCTTGTCGTCGTTGGCAACACTAAGCACTATTTCATAGCCGCCTGGATTAGGGAACACATAATATAGATTAAAATCCCCAATATCTCGAACGGTCCAGGGGAAGCCTTTTACCCTTTCGCCAGAACTTTCTTGATATATTTCTACCATTGTCTCGATGTCATAAACATCATTTCCGTCAAAATCTTGCACACTGAAAGTTATCTGTGTCGGCTCATCGGGACCTGCGTATTCAGGATCCAACGCCATATACGGATAATATTTTCCGATTCCATCCCGATTTGATCCTCCGTTGTAATGAGGGGTATGTGAAAGATGTGCATATGAAACAGAATAAGAAATTAAGGTTGATAATGATATGAAAATTAATACTGATACCAAAAAATATTGGATTTTCATATTACCGATATGGGATCTTGCGTGGTGGGTTCATATAAGTCGTGCTTGCAGTTTATAGTGTCGAACAGACATCCTACACAGTGTTATTGACATTTGATTGTCATATATGATTTCAAAAGATCTTGGGAGATGCGAGATAAGAAAAATTTATTTCAGTAATCCCTTAATTCATTTCTCTATATTTGGGCAATATGATAAAAGCAGATGAATATCTAAATAATTTTCCTCATGATAAGTTTAGAAATAATCAAGACAGCGTCATTAAACAGATTTGTGAGGCCTTCAATTCCGGCTATAAGAATATCATTCTCGAAGCACCAACTGGGTTTGGAAAAAGTGCGATTGCTATAACTATTGCACGAACTCTTGGATCAAGCTACATATGTACCGCTACAAAGGATCTTCAAACTCAATATTCTCGAGATTACCAATTTCTAAAGGTAGCCAAGGGGAAGGGTAATTTTCTATGCCGAGTTAAGGAAGACTTTGTAGAAAGTGACAAATATCTTTGTCCTTCCTGCAACTCAAAAACACAAATGGAGTGCAAACATACCTCTTGTGAATACGGACCATGTTTATCTGATGAATCAATGGAGGGAGCTGGCTGCAAGTACAGAACTTTCATTAACGATTACAAGATTGACAACAAAGGTAAGGAAAATGAAAGGATTTTCATTGGTAGGGATAAAATTCAAAGTTATAAAAATGAGTATTCAAATTGGATTCATTTGCAAAATTTTAATAATCCTCGTGAATGGAATCCGTGTTACTATTTTGATCAGTTATTTCAAGCATTAAAAGCTAGTCACTCGATATTTAATTATTCTATTTTTCTATCGTTACTGTCTAACAAGAATATGATGCAACAGAGAGATCTACTTGTATTGGATGAAGCGCACCTGTTGGAAACCGAAATTGTAAAATTTAGGGGACTTTCGATCTCAAAGAAACGATGGCGTCGGTATATTCACGATTTTAAGATGATCGATCATGGATACGACATGCATGGATGGCTAGAATTCTTGATTCAGTTGGAACGAACTATTCTAGTTTCGATAGGATACGAATCTCTGGTACACTCACTAGCAAAGGAACGAAAAGTAAAATACGGATATGACTCCACTAACAAATCCAAACCCCGAAATAAAAGAATAGTGAGTGCATCTGAGCTGTTTGAAGATGACGCAAGCCTTGAATTAAATATTAGATCTGAAAATGGAAAAAATCTAGATGTTGATAAGGAATTATTGATTGATATTGTACAAGATATCGACAAACTCACAAGAACTATTAATAATATACTTTCGAATCCGAATAATTGGATTGTTTCAGAAGTACATAAAGAAAATTACGATGTTATTCGAGTAGAGTTCAAACCATTGGATCCTTCTAAATACATAAAGGCAATCGTAGAAAAATGTCCAAAAACTCTTATCATGAGTGCCACTATTTTAAATAAAAAGACATT
>DASVGC010000273.1:0-3480 GCA_036379735.1 Nitrososphaeraceae archaeon | reverse complement strand
TCTTTTGCAGTTTTTCATCTTCTATTTCCCATCCACTCATACTCTTGACGATTTCATCTAATTCGTTTCCAGACAGTTTCTTGTACTTTGTTTGAGACATGATAGATATTATCATCGTTGTTTTATAGACTTTTCATTTATGTCCAGTCTTCATTGATTACGCATTTTCAATTCATTTTTACGATTCATTATCATCATTACTGCAGCGATGGTTTTGCAATCAATTATCTTTCCTGAAATACATTTTTTGAAAGCAGAATTTAATGCCATTCGCTTAATCCTTATCTCTTCGTCGTAATCTTGTGGAAGCCTCTTTTTGGAAATTTTCAATTCCGATGCCAAGAAAAAATGCATTTTTTCAGTGTCATATCCTGGGGCCAGATAGGACTGAAAGAGAGGTGATAGTTTTCCAGTGTAACCTATTTCCTCATTCATTTCGCGCAATGCTGCAACTTTTGGAGTCTCACCGTTTTCGATTTTTCCTGCCGGAATTTCCAGCAAACTATTTCCGGCAGCTACTCGGAACTGTTGCACCAGTATTATGTTTTCATTATCATCCAATGCAACTATGCCCACTGAGTCTGAATGTTCAACTATCTCCTTTTTGATAATTTTGTTACCCAAGTAATACTTGTCTAATCGGATCGATATTTTTCCGGAGTAAAGTTTGCTGCTACTAATCTTAGTATTATGATCCATTTCAAATAGAAATCATTCTAAACATACTTAATCTTTCTTTAGCAAACTGATAATCATCAACCCAACAAAAGGGTAAATTAAATAAGATTAATAACTTCGCTTAATGCATCGATTCTTACAGGCCATGTGAAATTTTTGTTCCATGGTTGATTAAATAGAATTCCCTTTCTTGGATGAACTAGTTGACTAAAATTTATGGGCGCATCATCGACTAAGATATCAAACGGATAATTTGTCTTTGGAGCATCATCATAAACGAATAGCAGATCATCACAGTGAATCTTGTGAATATCCAGCCATTTTATAACATTACCAACCGACGATCGATATCTCTTGGTTAAAATGGAGATTCTATATCCCTTGCTATGAAGGTCTGATACAATATTACCAATAGAGGGTTCTGTTGAAGGGATGTCTTTCCAGCGACCATCCCAAATGTATGTAAATATGTCTGAAACCTCGGTAATCGAAATATCAAGTATTTTTGAAATGTCCCAGGAAATGATATCGTCTTTGATTATACTGGAGTTGTTTCGTTTGTTGAATTCCTCCACCCATATTACCATAGTATCTGCAAGTACTGAATCCAAATCAATTGCAAGTGTTTTTCTCGAACTCAAATCAGACATCGTATGTGCTATTAAGAGAAGAATATGAATTTTAAACATGCTATTTTTATTTAGAAATTCTAAATCAAAAAAGGGAGTAAAGGGGTCATTTTGGCTTCATGAGATCCCATTGTTTTCGCAATATTTCGCAAACTGTTTGTCCAAAGCAAGTAGGATTGTCTAGTTAAGTTTGTACTTTATCTGTTAAAGCACTGTGAATGTACTGTTCTGATCTTTCATCAGTTATTTCACATATTTTTTGTATCAAATAAAATTGTTTTCTTGATAGAGAAATTGGGCTTTTGATGGTAATTAGATCAAGCTCTAGTTATTTAATTTCCATTCTAAATTGTAGATGTCGTTCCTCTTCGGACTTTTCATTTTCAGACCACATCCACGCAGTTACCCCAATCAATATAGTTATTATTATTATTATTATTATTATTGCTATAATAACTCCCGGATTCATAATTTTACCTTCCCCATATCTTTGAGTTTACTATTTAAGGTATTTGTTATTATTCTACCAGGTGTGTAAAGATGATCAAAAAAATCCTTAATAACATCTTTCTGATATATGGTAGCAGCCAATGTTAAATGAATTGATGTTTTTTGCTTCCTCAGCCGCCTTACTCGTTTTACTCGTCCCACTTGTCTCAGGCTCACCGATTCTCCATGACGCATGCGCGGCAATACGAGATCCCAAGTTTGATACTGGTCGGTGCACAGGTGATAGATATAGTACGAAGGGAGAAACATGTTGCTGGAGAGTAAAAGTCCCGGGGAAAATACTGGCAGATACAATGTGTCAGACATGTAAGGCGACATGTGACTCAAAAGGGAATTGTACCGAAAAATGTAATGATCCAAAAAGACAGTTGCAAGCAACCACAACTGGTCCTGGTTTTCCACTAGAAGATGGTGTTTTGGAAGACTCAACAGCTCCTGGTTCTGATAATGGTTTAACTACGAACCCTGGAGGAGTTTTACAAATGCCTCAAGGAAATCAAACATTTTCGGGAACTACTAATTCCACAAAATAGCCAAATCTTTATAATAAAATACCATATGGATGCTGCATATGTAATATATGACTAGCACTGGGTACAACTAATGTCTCTAAATGTGGGAACCATGATTGCAAGAGCATGTGGACCAGTTGTAAAGATCATTAATTTAAAATTGCATATTACTCTACAGACTTAACTTCCGTAATCCAATCACATTTTATACCAAATTTCTGATGATGTTTTTCAACCGATTCTTTATCTGGAGCATCCAAAATGCAATACAATTTATCTTCTTCTTTGTTGTACAGTATGTCGTTATGTGTAACTCCAAATTCATCTTTTGGGGAACCTTTGGCCTGCTTCAAACTCGCCTCATCCAATCCACTCATTTTATGGGCGTCTAGGTATTTTGGCATCAAAGATATAGTTCGAATCATCATTACTTAAGCGTTATTGTAATGCAATAAAACAAGATCAAAAGATCGTGAGAAAATTTATTATTATCCACGCCAACTAAACTTTCCAACAGCGCCAGACTTAGTAGAGAATTGATGAGGCAAATCTGGATCAGACCAAACGCTGCAACTTGGAGCTAAATTGAAGGTTTCATTTTCAAATTGAAATGCAGAAGCAAAACCCGCTCCTGATAATGTCATTGCACGACCTGCTTCATTTTTTAACTGTTCAGACTGGATTTTTCCAAAGTTACCAACTGTAGCCGTTAGATTATTCCCATCATCATTAATATCAATCTTTGATATCTGAGTGGGTAACCATTTCGAAGTGAGTTGTGATACAAGTTGCATGGGACCGCCCTTTTTACCTTGAAAAATTTTCTCCAACTCTTTAACCTGATCTTGATTAGCTTCATCATCAATGTACAAACGCGAAGTAGAATTCCCATCCAACAACGTCGGTCCTGGAAAATCAACTAACAATACAATATCTCTTCCTTGAAGATCGACACCATCTGAATTTCCTTTATTAATCCGGAAAAGCAGTGGAGAAGCACAATAACCTTTATCCATAATCATTAATTCCTTTACCCCAAACCAACAAGGGCATAACATGTTGCAGGTACAACTTTCGACTAGTTTCCCACTGAGATTCCAGGTCATAATGTTAGAATCATTTCAATTTATTTATCCTTTACTTTTCTAACA
>DASVGC010000272.1:0-3935 GCA_036379735.1 Nitrososphaeraceae archaeon | reverse complement strand
TCCATTTTTATCACATATTGCAATCAAGTAACCATTCTGATCCTTTACAGTGGTGAAAAAATTTTCTTCCCCAACAGGTTCCCAAGTATTATTATTATTGTCCTTTAATGCTAACGCAGGCATAGCAATGTTTCCTGTATATTTATTTAAAAGCTCTTGAGCAGCTCTAACTCTTTTTTCCCCTATTTTCAAAGCTGTGAAATACTGCATTTATTGAGTATGTACTCCTCTTTTATATTTGCGTTTAGCGTGTGAGTTGAATCTAACTATTTTGGTGCCAAGAGTTTAAAGGAACAATTGTGCAATGCAAATCACGATGTTGGTCTTGCATTACAGTCTAATTGATAAATGATTAACATTTTTATAAGAAATGTATTCTTGATCAAATATGTTCTGGCAAAATGCATACTTCTTTGCATTAGCCATGTCAATTATTTTGATTTTGCCATCTGTAAATTTTCCTTTCGTGAATATTCCTGCTGATGGCCAGTCTACAGCGTCTCCTATTTCTCAAGAAGAATACGACAAGATAAAAAATTGTACCACAAATCTTAGTAAAAAACCTACGCCAGTAGAATATCTTACTTATTTTAACTGTGGTCATATATCTAAGGATGAAAGCGGAAAGACAGTGAGACAATTTACATTAATTGTAGAGGAAAATCAAAAGATACCTATTACTTATGAAGGTCATATTTTTGAGGGTTGGACGTTTAATGGTACAATACCGGGACCCACAATAAGAGCCACAGAAGGAGATTTAGTTAGAATTAGAGTTATTAATAGTAACGAGAACACTCACGCTCACTCACTTTATTCACAGCCAACTCATTATGTTAAGAATAATGCATTTACGATGACAGGACAACCGGGAGGGACAATTTCTCCAGGCAGGAGTTTTACGTACGAATTTGTTGCAGGACCATATGGGGTGTATCCATATTACTGTCATGTGGAGCCAATGGCAGACCATATCAACAGGGGATTGTATGGAATGATGATAATAGATCCAAAGGAACCTCGTCCTCAAATGACAGAAATGGCTATGCTCCTCAACGGATATGACCTGGATTTAGATCTTGAAGGACCGATAACATTGCCGCCAGTTGATTCAATTGATGGTGTAGAAACCAATTTGCCCTTGAACTCAAGTAGTAACAACAATACTAACGCAGGTATGAATATGAGTAACATGAATGATGTTCCCATTCCTTCAATTCCAGAGAGTGGTAATAGTGAAAGTACATCTAGAGAAAAAAGAGTCAATGAAATCTACACAGTAAATGGAAAAGCATTTGATTACATGATGAATCCTATTGTATTGCAAACGGGCGAACAATATCGTGTGTATATTATGAACATGCTTGAATTTGACTCAGTGAATTCGATTCATGTACATGGTGCCATGTTTAACTATTATTCTGCTGGAACGAATAAAACTGCTGATTATTTAACAGATATAGTAACGTTAACAAATGGAGATAGAGGAATAATGGAATTTACTTATGATTATCCTGGATCCTATATGTTCCATGCTCACCAGACCCTTTTCACAGACCTGGGATGGATGGGTCTTTTTGATGTAAGGGGGACTCCAGTTAGTACTCTACCCAGTGATGCGACCTAAAAAGAACCACAGATAGGTTGCTGTAACATATTTCATTAGAAGGAAAATGTAATTAATCTCACACACCTTGAGGTATGGATTTACTCAAATCATAGCATCCAAATTGACAAATATATGGCATCCAATACTTGTTTTGATCAAGTATGACAGAGCCTTGGACACTTCTTGGTATTGGAACAGGTGCTTTTGTCGCATCTAATATCGATGATACATTTATGTTGATGTTACTTTTTTCATCTGCTAATCTTCTTGCTCGTGACGTTACCATTGGGCAGTTTCTGGGCATAGCGTTACTAGTGATTGTATCTACATCAGCTGCGTTACTTGTATTAGTAGTGCCATTATTTGCCATTGGTTTGATGGGACTTATTCCAATTGGAATCGGAGTTAAGAGATTGATTGAACATCAACAACTGTCAAAAACAAATAAACAAAACAATAAGTTAGCATCTTTATCGTTTCTTTCTATTGCCGGAATTACAGTTGCCAATGGAGGAGATGACATTGGAGTATTCACTCCCCTTTTTGCAAAGTACAATACTTATTTTGAGGTGACAGTTCTTGTAATATTATTTATGTTACTTACAGGTGTATGGTGCATTTTAACATATCATTTCATCCGACGTCCCTTGATGGCCTCTCGCATGAACTACTTGAGCCAATTTATGAGTCCATTTGTGCTAATTGGGATAGGTGTCTACATCTTACTTGATTCATTTGTTTTCTAAGTTCAAATTATCAACTAGTAGTATAATGACATGCGTTTTATCATATTTTATCCGAATTGTTATTCATAGTTTGTAAAATTTCAAATACAAGTACAAACTTATCATCTGAAATATAATCGGTGGCCGAGCGCAAGAAAAGTTGTAGAGATTGTTTCGAATAACCGTCTAGTTCATATGCCTTTGCTTGCATGGCCATTTCCAACTTGTCTATATTGTGAACAAATTTAGAACTAACTGTTTTATTTTGAATATATTCATTCCAAATATCGAGATATTTTTTACAGAGATTGTCAGGCAGTTTGGAAATGATTTCTCTCATAGCAGTGTCTTCTTTAATTATTTTTTCATCATGAGATATAACATCGGGCATACAGTCGCCTACAATTGATTCAGCCAGGTCATGCAAATTGGCCATCTTCATTATATGTTCAGTATCAAGATTTAATATTTCGGAAAGGACCATAGACATCATGCACATTGAATAAGAATGATCGGCCACAGATTCTGGTGATGGAATGTTTGCTTTATGTATCCATCCTGATCGTCTTACCTTTTTAAGATTACAAACAACATGAAAAAAACTTACAAGGTCAGATTTTTGGTTATTTTCAAGGTTCATATTGAGTAATGGATTCTGATTAATATTAATATAATGTAATTCTCAGCATTATCGGAAAGAAGGATTAAAGGTACCTGGAATTTTTGAAGTGTATTCAATGAGTATCAATAGAATGGAGAGAAAATGATCAAGAAAATACAGGATAACACTACTTACTATAGCTAAGATAGTTGTAATGAATATTAAAAGTAGAACATTTCTCGTCTGTTCCAATTCTAAACAGTAATTATTTTGATATCTAATTTGTATTTAAATCTAGTTGATTCATAGTTATAAAGGGGACATAATTTGAGATTTGAGATTGACCAATACTAAATCTTATACCTTCAGGGTCTAGACCCGGAAAATGAAAAACTTACACTCCGGATCGTCAAGGATATTTGCACCGTTGCCAATTATTGGTAAGTAAAGGTTTGTCAGTGCATACGAATCAGTTAAGGTAGTAAATTGATGCCATATAGGCGGCAATAACGAATATTAAATATCCAAATCCAACCGCCATTATTATTATAGATATTTTCTTGAATTGTTCTGCGTACTTGCTCGACAAGTTTGTCATGATGGCTAGCACAGCAGATGCAGTGAATGGCGCTATTATTGCCAAGGTAATTATCAATCTGGTAATATTCTCGTCCTTTTGAGAATTGATGGATGAATCAAATCCAATTGAAAGCGTAAGAAGAATCATGACGCCAATAATTACTGTGGCATCGACTTGAATAATGTCTTTGTCTTCCAGAGTCATTACAAAACCAATGAAGGTCCATTGAGCATATTTAAAACATTCCATAAACATGAATTCAGAACAATTTATTTTTCATTAAAAAATGATAGTTTCAGACCGGCGGAAAGAATTCCATGCGTAGAGTATCCCGCCGGCCCTGTATGAAGGTACCAATTTGTGGTGTTAAAAGAGTACTTGTAATTCTCTATCTAATTATCATAACTTGGCTTACCTAAG
>DASVGC010000271.1:0-4368 GCA_036379735.1 Nitrososphaeraceae archaeon | reverse complement strand
ATCTCAACAGAGTGATTTGCGAAGTATTATTAGCTAATCCAGTTACTAATGCTGCAGATGAGGCAATTATTATTCCATAGATGGCAATCTTTCTAGGACCATACTTTGCAGCAATGATTCCTGCAGGTACTTGGAACAGACCTACACCAATGAGAAAGCTAGCACTTATTATTCCAAGCATGGCGATATCTTCTTTAAAATCGGAAGCGACTAGGTAGAAGATAGAAGCAATGTTAAACCAATTGATTGTATATACTACTCTGGCAAGCAATAATGATAGTGTCGCAATTTTGTGTGACTTCATGGGATGATTACATTTCTCTGAAATTGTATTGTTTTTAAATAAGGACCATTCATGCGTACTATCGTCAAGAAACTCTAGTTTTGACCTGTGACTACATAGTATTCGGCAATGTCTTCAAAGGCTTTTATTTTCTCTTCTTTTATTTGAATAGTTTCCAGATTGAATTTTTGTGCAATCTTTTCCTTTGTATATTGGGATATAACGATCTGATCGGCCTCAGCTATCCCTTCCATCCTGCTTGCCAAATTCACATGAGTTCCTATCACGGTAAACTGGTCTCTTTCTTGACTTCCCATAAGTCCTACTAAGACAGACCCGGTATTAATTCCGCATTTTATATCTATATTTGTATCAAAATTAGTAACTGTGCTCCATATATCCAACCAATTCTTTTTGAAGAACTGGAACGCCTTCTTGATACTTAGAGCTGCGATAATCGCATTCGATGCACCAATTGAACCGTCATCATCCGGTTCTTTGAATCCAAAATATGCCAGTATACCATCACCAATGAATTTATCAATTATTCCACCGTATTCGTGTATAATTGGAACTGCTACACCAAGATATTCATTGAGAAATACCGCGATGAGCTCTGGATGATCTTTAAAAACTTCAGTCAATTTTGAAAAATTACTGATATCCCAAAAAACAATGGTCATTACTCTATTTTGGATTAGCGTAGCATGAGGGTCACTTAGATACTCAATTATTGCAGGGTCTAGTTGTCTCTGAAGACGAGTTAATATTTTTTGATTAGCGTTGTCGGATATTGACACGTTCAAGTCGTCTAGAAATCTAGCCTTCTCGTCATCTGTCATCTGGTCCTCTGGTTTGGGTAGTATCCCAATCACACCTCTTTCAGAAGGATGCATGGTGCAGTAATATGGTATATTTTGCTGATTACTATCAATCTTAACAGTTGTAGATTCCCCTGGCAGCATACTCCCAGTTTGAAAGAAAGGACTTTGTAAGGTGGAGTTTGCATCCCCCGATGTCAAATTATGTACCTTTGCATCCCGATTGATCCAGGTTATTGACTCGCCTTTGACAATCTTGACGATCCTAGGTTCAAAGTACATTATTTCTTTAGTATTCTCTTTAAATTTAGGAATAACTACAAATTGTTTCAATCAAATCTACATAATTGCCAGGGAATATAACCTTACGTTCGTTATTTTACCTAGTTTGGTTTCAGAACGTTTATTCAATCAAAAACGTAACTCGAACAGTAATTCCAATATGAGATCTGTATATCAAGAAAGACATTAATTATGGTATCAGTCCCTTACAAATTATGGAAGGAGTTCAAAAACTAAAGTGTAGTTCCTGTGGAATTACATTCATGTCTGAAAGTAATAGTCCACTTTGTCCTACATGTTCTGAAAATTCAAGTGCTCATCATCATGGAGCAGAACACGGTTGTGGCTGCGGTGGTCACTAACTAACTTTTTTTGAAATATTATTGAGTTTTAATTAATACTCTTTAAAGTATCAAAATACTCATATCTAATTTACTAATTTGATTCCAAAACCTTATCATGATTTCCTTAAACAACTATAATTTCCAATTCATCATACGCATCTTTTACCGACAGCTCAACCAGCGTATCTTCGTAGATCAATAACCAATCTCGCAAGCCAACGACAGGTAACTTTCTCACAAATATTTTGCCTGTCTCGATTAGATTTGCTTTCAGATAGGCAAACTGTAAAGGGATTTGATTTTCAGGATTTTTTATTTTGAAAAGACTCTCTTGTAGTTCAATGCCAGGTCGACCCCCCTGAATATTTACCATGACGTTTTCAGCATATCTGTTTCGGATTTTGGCTGTTACATAACTCTGCCCTATTTCAAATCGATCTATATTCAACAATACTCGAGATCTAACAATAGGTGACTTTGGTACTTCACGAAATAATACTTCAGATATCGCGTCAAAGAACAAATCTTAGGTCAGTAATAATGGATGACGATTCTATATACGATTTTCTATGATTCTTGAAAAGTCTGATGATAATTAATGGTTGCAAGTTTTTTATTCAGTGTAACTTCAAATACCACCAATCTATTTCACACCAAATATGATTCAAATCTTAGAACATTTTAATATATTATTTGAACTTAGTCTACTGTCTTGATCTCACTTGATGAACTCGTATTGTTATATGATTACTTTGGATATCCAGGTATCTTATTGGTGAGCTTTATTATCAGCATATTGTTCTTTCTACCAATCCCCTACTTTCCACTTCCTCTCATAGCTGCATTTAACAGAAATTTGGATCCACATCTTATCTCTCTTTCTGGGACAGTCGGTGCTGTTGCCGCGAAAATGATCATTTTTTATCTTGCTTATTCCGGACGCAATATCATTTCCAAAAAATCAAAAGGAAGAACATTATCGCTTCAAAAATTCCTTGGCAAATATGGCTGGATAGGAGCACTAGTTGCTCCAATAATCCCATTTACCGAAAATTTCATTTATATCACATTGGGTCTTACAAAATATAACCCATGGAAGTTTGCAGTTTCAGTATTTGCTGGAGTTTTCTTATATAATGAGTTCATAGTATGGATCGGAGTATTGTTGGGACGACCATTTGTTCAAAGCCTTATTTCACAATTTACAAACCCGAGCAATCCTACTGCCATTATCATAACAATAGTTCTAAGTAGCATTGGAGTTGTGGTTACATTATATTTGCTAATAAAAATCAATTGGAATAAGATTATTGGAGAAAGGTTTCCATGGACCAGGACTGACAATTCAGACGAATAATCTATCGGGTAAGTATCAAAAGAGCGTACAGCATCTGTATCATCCTAGTTACTTTTTAGGATACCAAATTAGAAGCAATTATCTTGTCAAGGTCCGTCGGCAAATGTAGCAGTAAATCTTAATTAGATACAAGTTAATTTAAATACATTGCATTATTGGGTAGGCTCATTTTGTCGCATACTGGATAAGAAACAAGATAATCCGTTATTTCCCGGCGGCGTAACAGCCATATCAGACATCATCAAGATAGTTGCCGATTTAGGAAATCAAATTCCTGACAAGTCATGGATGCTATATCTACTTGAATTATTCAATATTCGTAATATTCCTATTGAGTTGAATCTGATATGTCAGTTCGATAATCAAGATTACTTTGAAGCAATTTTTCAGGGGATTAACAGATACAGATTCAAAAAAGTATTACCAGTCGTTGGTCATTCATATTTACGAATAATAATGATGCACGATAAAAATAAAATGATTAGATATAGACTTACTGATCAAACCAACGGGGACACAGAAATCTTTGATTTTCCTCTTGATAAAATGAATTTCGATTATATTGGAGGGAATCAATTTACTGGCATTGAGTGGTGGAACAAAACTGGTAATTTTCCTTATTCAATCAGATATAATGTTGAAGTATCTCAACTTATGTTTGGATTTTTAGATAAAAGTGATTCCGAGTCAATTACTTTTGTTCCTCATAATTCATTGATACCAAATAATGATAACTCCGGAACAGCATATCCAGTATCATTTCGAAATATAATGCTAAAAGATGGTTGTGTTTGCTATTCAGTTGAACCGGGCAATTGTAGCAATGGAATTCATTATAGCACCTAGTCAGGTTGCAGATTTAACTATCATGATTAGTATCAGTTCTTAGTTATCATCTATTTTTTTACTTGCTAAAGTGACTTCAAGCTGCCACATGTTAGTTTAATATTTTATTACGGTAAATGAGATAATTAATCATAGCAGCAATCAAGTATTAATTCCTCCCTGTATTCTCAGAAATTCAAGAAAGTCAAAGTTTAAAATATGCTCCCTCTGAACTATTTTTAATTGATAGGTTGGATTGTTCTTATATTAGCTATTTTAGTTATTTTGGCAGTGATAGGATTAGGTTGGGATACATTTTTTGGTGGTGTGAAAAAGGGTGTAGAGAAAATCAGTAATCTTCCAGAAGTAAAAAACTTAACCGATAAAGCAAAAAGCGAATTTGATAATATTATTGGTAACTCTACATTTGATATTATTGCTTCCATCCAAAAAACA
>DASVGC010000270.1:0-2836 GCA_036379735.1 Nitrososphaeraceae archaeon | reverse complement strand
TCTTTTTACACACATACCCAATTCTTTACGTGAGAATTCTTTGAAAAATTCTAGATCAGAAGCAATAAAGGGAATTCCATGGGCCAATGCATCAAACATTGCACCAGATCCAGAGGATACTTATGGAAGCAAAACTATCTTTGTGTTGTTATTGCTCATTACACTGTTAACTACGAATTTAATATATCTATGGTTGGAAGGAACATTATCTAATCTTGTAATATTTTATCATGCTGAATTATTGACTATAAGAAGAATAGCAATTGATGTTAAGGTAGAAAGTGAAATCGTCACATTAGCTATATCGCTCGAGTAATAGTAATAAATAAATGAATAAATACAATCATTTATTTACAATTATAATAATTTATAATAATTTTAATTCGCATAGATTTACTGTATAAGGTAACGGAATTGAAAACTTCAGATCTATCGCATGGTACCATACTTTGTATATTTTCGATGTCTATAGGCGACTCTATATAACTTGAAAAACAAATAAAAAATGATGAAGGTGTTGAAACAAAAGTTATGAATTCCAAAAATGATATATCTGGAATACACCACATTACTGCCATTTGCAGCGATCCACAAAAAAATATTGATTTTTATACAAAATTGTTGGGACTTCGACTAGTCAAATTAACTGTAAACTTTGATGATCCTAGTACATATCACCTCTATTATGGCGATGAAATAGGTCATCCGGGAACTATTCTGACATTCTTTCCATGGTCCAATGCCCCAAAAGGTTATAGAGGTACAGGTCAGGCTGTTACAACATCTTTTCTAGTACCTCAAAACTCCATTGAATACTGGAGGAAACGTCTAAAGAATAATGATGTTTGTTTTGAAGAACCTACAAATCGGTTTGAAGATGAGAAAGTAATAAGACTATACGATCCAGATGGTCTAGAATTGGAACTTGTCGCTCATTCATCAGCTGACAAAAATGATGAAAGGTTTTGGAAGGAGGGACCCATTTCATACGAAAACGGTATAAGAGGGTTTTATTCTGTAAGTCTATCTGAAGAAGGATACGAACGTACTTCAGAAATTTTATGTGAGTTAGGATACAAAATGATAGCAAATGAAGGAAATCGTTTCCGCTATCAATTAGAAAATGCACAAGGTGTAGCAGGCTCAAAAATACTGGATGTCCTTTGCCTACCTTATACTCCTAATGGAATTATTGGAATAGGAACAGTTCATCATATTGCATTTAGAACTCCATCAGATGAAAAACAAAAATCGATTAGAGATAATATCATAAAAATTGGCCTAAATCCTACACCTGTACTCGACAGAACATATTTTCATTCTGTATATTTTAGGGAACCAGGTGGTGTTCTATTTGAAGTTGCTACAGACCCACCAGGATTTACAGTAGATCAGAAGATACAAGACCTAGGAAAAAGGCTCATGTTACCAAGATGGCTTGAACCTGTAAGAGAAAAATTGGAAAGGGTTTTACCAAAGATAGATCTATCTGAAAACAATAAAAATTCTCAAAATGAAAAGGGACTACAATGATAAGGTCAAACGACTTGGGATTTACACATATTTATTCTTCTTCTAACTATCTCAGAAAAGATGACAGTAATAAAAAGAAACTAACATTTGTATTATTGCTTGGTACAGGTGGCAATGAAGAAGACCTTATGTTTCTTGGCAAGGAAACAGAACCCAATGGATCTCTACTAAGTCCTCGAGGCAAAGTATTGGAAAATGGTATGCCCCGTTTCTTTAGAAGATTATCCGAAGGAGTATTTGATTTAGAAGATCTTAAATTTAGAACATATGAGCTTGCAGACTTTATTCAAAATTGTTCATCACATTATGAATTTAACTTGCAAAATACAGTTGCAATTGGATTTTCAAATGGAGCTAATATTGCTGCTAGTATGATTCTTCTTCGTCCAAAAGTGCTACATGGTGCAATTCTTTTCAGAGCCATGGTTCCCCTAATTCCTGCTTATCCTCCAGATCTTTCAAACAAAAAAATCCTATTATCTGCAGGATTAAATGATCCGATAGTACCAAGGATCGAAACAGAAAATCTTTATAAAATATTTAAGAAAAATAATGCAATCATAACCTTAAAGTGGCAATCATCAGGTCACAATCTAATTCAAGAGGATATACTGATTGCAAGGAATTGGATATCCAATAATTTTCCAGCTGAGAAGCAATAGTTAACAATTCCGTTATTAGAACTAAAACAAAAAGAAAACAAAAATGATGACATTTTTGATTTTCACTTCATTTTTCTGATTGACAGTATTTTTGGTCGGGTGGACCTAATTAGATAACTAACGTCACAATGGGAGCAGTGGTTTATGAAATAAATCAGACCTAATTCGCCCTTTTACTGTCTTATTTGTATATTTCATAGCTCAAAGAAATAAACAAACGAAAGATGACTTTTGTTTTTCGAAAAAGCAAAATATCGAGTTCTCTATAAATAAATTAAAAACAATGTATAACCACACACATGAAAGAGATATCGAAAATGTATTAATATTACAAGGTGGAGGTTCGTTAGGAGCTTTTGCGTGTGGAGTATGTAAAGCATTTGCAAAAAAAGATATAAAATTTGATATAGTAGCAGGAACATCAATAGGAGCAATTAACGGAGCGATAACTACAGGAAGTAAAAATGACAATCCTGAAAAAGATTTAGAAGATTTTTGGATGGAGCTTGCCGAAAGTAGTTATAATATAATACCTGACGTATTTTCTTTTGATTATGATAATCAAAATCATCAGTTTAATATCAAGAAATCATCTGCAGCATCATTAAATGCAGCTTTATTTGGAGTTCCAAAGTTCTTTG
>DASVGC010000269.1:0-7165 GCA_036379735.1 Nitrososphaeraceae archaeon | reverse complement strand
AAAAATCTGATGTGCTTACTTACGAAATAGAACTGGCAAATTCTACTGTTCTTAAGGATCTTGAATCTAACGGCCTCCCGGTTCATCCATCTCCTGATGTGCTAAATATCATACAGAACAAGCTAAGACAAAAGAAATTCTTAAAATCAAAGGGAATACCAGTTCCAGAGTTTGAGGAAGTTACCTCAATCGAACAAGCAAGAAAAATTTGTAAGGAATTTGATTATCCACTAGTGCTTAAAGCATGCGAAGACTCCTATGATGGAAGAGGAAATTACTTGATTAGATCCTCAAGTGACGTCGAAAAAGGAATTCGATATTTTGAAGGGAGAAAATGCATGATAGAGAAGTTCATTCAATTCACCAAGGAAATCTCTATTATGGTCGGCCGCAATACCAGAGGAAAGATTGCGTCGTTTCCCGTAGTTCATAACATCCACATTAACAATATTTTGGATACTACTATCGTTCCAGCTGGAATCAATAGCAAAATAGAGGCGAATGCAAGATCCATCGGAGAAAAAGTAGTAAAGTCATTAAAAGGGGTGGGTATATTTGGTATCGAAATGTTTCTTGAGGATAATAAATTAATGATAAATGAAATCGCTCCAAGGCCACACAACTCTGGCCATTATTCAATCGAAGCCTGTAGTGTTTCTCAATTCGAGTTACATATCAGAGCAATACTTGGTCTCCCATTAGTAAAACCCCGTTTGATGACACCAGTTGTCATGACAAATATTCTTGGAATCCCTAATTATACTGGAGAGTATTCGCTCAATGGAATTGACAAGGCACTCGCCATATCGGGTATGAAACTACACCTTTATGGTAAGAGAATAACAAAACCACAGCGAAAATTGGGTCATTTTACAATCACTGCAGAGAGTACACAGGAAGCGTTATCTAGAACTAGGCAAGTAAGGAAAATATTAACAGTGGGAAAGTTACGTGGAAACAAGAAAAAAGAAGAATAAGCCACTTATCGGGATAATCATGGGAAGTGATTCTGATCTTAGGATAATGAATCAGGCCTCCGAATTCCTAGACAAAAATCATGTTCCATATGAAATGGAAATTGTTTCAGCTCATAGGACTCCAGAACTAATGTTTGACTATGCCAAAACAGCAGAAAAAAGAGGTCTTAAGGTCATAATCGCAGGTGCTGGAGGTTCTGCACATTTACCTGGCATGATTGCCTCGTTGACTACGTTGCCTGTGATTGGTGTCCCCATAGAGAGTCATAACTTGAAAGGAATGGATTCATTGCTTTCAATTGTTCAAATGCCTAGTGGAATTCCAGTTGCATGTGTAGCAATCAATGGCGCCATAAATGCCGCAATACTTGCATGTCAAATACTGGCCTTAAGCTCCAAAAGTATTGCGTATGATGTTGAAGAATTTAGAAAAAACCTATACAATAGTGTAATGAAGAAAAGAGAACAACTGAAAAAAAAATGATTGCCAAGAACCAGGACTCTATCAGGAAATAACTAGCATCGATATGTAAAAAATCACTGTAATTGCAAGTGATACCTTTGTGATATTCATTGACTTGTTCAAAGCTGATGCATAATTATCAAATTGATCTCGACCCATTAGTTTTACTTGTGAATAAGAATCCAAATAAGAAAAACTCGAAGGAAAGGTCTTTGACATAGCATTCTGAGATATTTCAGAAAAGGCTCTTATAATATCTTTCTCATTAGTAACATTTCCTAATGCATAATAACCTTGACGGGTTCTTTTTCCTGAACTGGAGTGTGTATCAGATGAGCAGATTTCTAGTATGTTGATTCCTGCTGCCTTCAACTCCGCAAGAATATGTGTTCGAAGTCCAATGACGAAGTTATTTGAATCGGACCATCCAATGAGATGATCCTTATTGTTGATATTAATATTTAGAACACCAATACCTGCACCACCAAGTTCAATAAATTTGAATCCAGATCTTAATGAATTTGAATATCCAATTTTGTATGAATAGTATTGTTGTCCTTTCAATTTTTTTAGTGACAGTAAGGCAAGTTCAGCAAGTACTCTTTCATCCTCTTCTGAAATCTTGTCCCCTAGTGCATTGTGTGCATCGGCAATCATTATACCTGAGTATCCAAAGTCTTTGGCGAATTGTTCAATTTTTTCCCGAATTGTGTATGGGAGATCCTCCATCCCACCATCCTTTGAAATAATCATAAGAACATTAGATTTGAAGTCAATACAGGTTAAGGAGAAATCATTCGACTTTATCTGAACAGGTAACGTGCATTCAGTTCCGCTGTTCTTGATTTCGGAATTCTTTAATGAATCCAGGTATCTGTTGACTTCAGTAGTGGTAGGTAAATTTTTTGAATGATCTGAAATGCTGTGTAAGACTATTGCATTATCTTCAAAGAAATTAAAGACCTTTTGAGGAAGATTACTTCCGCCGATTGGATTAAAGGGACCCGGATGGATATCAGGTAAAACTATGAAGACTTGTTTATCTCCTACCCTTTCAAATTTTAAAAGTCTAGTCCTAATTTTATCTTCAGTAGACCTAGTGTCAAATATGTCTTCCATCTTTTCTTGTTTATTTTCGGTCCATGCAGACAAAAATGCTTGCAATACGCTAAACGTACTTTTCAAATAAGGATAACCGGCTCGGTCTGCCAATATAGACCACACTATCCCTATTACAAATATCGATGTGCCAAAAACGAGCATATTAAGATGGTATGCTGGATCAAATGAAAACGAGTACGGCAAGATATTCGTAAAAAATAATGCTGGTAGCACAAACGAAATTAGTATGGATCGAACAATTCTAGATCCAAAAACTGAAACAAAGATACCGTAGCGAAGACTGCTCGCGATGAACATTCCCCCTAAACTATAAGTGATAATATCAGAGTTTTTACCAAAAATGGTGTTTGCTAATATTCCCAACAAGATAGTTACTAACCATAATGAGCTTGAAAAAGCTGCGACATGGATGACTTTTGTTATCTTATTGGTTGGTGTTCCTCTAAGAAGGAATAAATCTAAAAAAAATCCTGCAACAGCTATCCCACTTGCTAAAAGCAAATGAATTATGAGCTCTACGCTAGTATAGGAATAATGGTTTATGATAACTATTCCCAATGACGCAAATATCGCGATAATTGCAGAAGTTTTGTATGAAGATGGATTGATTAGTGTAAAATACCATCTTCTGTGAATGTCTGTTACGCTGTCTTCACTTATCAATTAATGTTACTGGTTATGTACTATACTGGGAAAACAATTCTAATTATAATCGAAATTCCTATTAGAGCACCAGTAATACCAAGTATTACTTCTGGTTTGACTTTTACACCACGAGTTTCATCTTCAAAGAATCTTAACAATCCTGCGCTTGATGCAGGCAATGGTGCATTCTTTTTCTTTCCTTCACCCAATGTGAATATTCCTTGCTGGTTCATGTCTTAAATACATTCCGTTTTATTCGTAACTAAAATTAGATACTCTAAATATTTAATCCAACAGTTTAATTTTTTCTAGAATTCTAATATAATTATCAATGACTCTCAATCTTTGATCTTCTTCAACTAAATTTTTATCTGATCCGATGCTATTTATTAAATCATTTAGTCTTTTTCTTATTTTTTCTCTCAATTCATCGGTGTGATCGCTGTCAACAAATTTCGCTATTTCCTTTGTTGTATTATTTTCAGGAAGTGTAATGTTCCCACAAATAATACATTTAATTTCGTTGTTAGTTCTTATTTGTATTCCGCTGCATTTGTTGCACGGTTCGGAAAGTAATGTTCCTCCACTAAGCAAGAAATCTGCTGCATTTTTCAGCTTTTTTCTATATTGATCATCACTTGCTGACATCTTATGAAACTAATCTTATTGTCATGCGAATTAAAGTCTTCTAAACTATTTGCTATAATTAATCCAGAATAATTATCCTAGATATGGAATGTAAAAGTAATTTTTTCAAAATAATTTCAAATTTTGAAACTTGTGCTGTACCGGGCAAGGCTTAATAATGAGAATACATCAATGGAAATTAATTATAATATGGCGGTGATATGCAAAAAATGTGGACTACCAAACGATCTCTGTGCATGTGGCGAGCTGGATAAAGAAGACACTCGAATTGTAATAAGACTTGAAACTAGACGATTTTCCAAGACTACTACTATGATAGAAGGTATTGATCCAAAATTGAGCGACATACAACATATTGTGAAGGAACTAAAAAGTAAATTAGCCTGTGGAGGAACAGCTAAAGACGGTTTCATCATGTTACAAGGAGATCATAGAGATGACGTAAAATCCTATTTAGTCAAGTTTGGATTTACTGAATCAGCCATAGAAGTTCAATAACCAAAATTGGAATAGAAAATATCAGTATTTTCGTTTTAAGTTTAATATCAAAAGTAGCATTAAGTTAACTAAAAAAATAAAATAAAAAAAAGATTTTGTAGAATTGACTTTTCTAATCTACCAGTGATGTTTTTCGTCTGGAATCAGACCTATCTGACCTGATTCAAAATATTTGTCCAGTTCTTTTATCCATCCTTCTTTTGCAGAACCGCCACCTATGCCCTTTCTCCTCATATAGAAAGCAATTACTGCTAGCAAGAACACCGCAAACATTATTGTTCCAAATATGTATATTATTATATCCCAGAACAAAGGATCGTATAGTGGACCGATTTGACCTATTAGGTTCAGTAGTGTACTTCCAATCACTGTAAAAAGCCCTTCAATTCCGCTCATTATCTATTAGCAAATTAATTCTATGATATATACATTTTGGTGACATGGTTGAAAGTGAGGCAAAAATCAATTTGGAAATAAAAGACAATACGAAAATCGAAATGATACCAAAACTATTCACAGATCTGGCTTCTGGGTCTATGAATAAAAAAGACGAGTGAAATTTTAGTCTAAGCAGTGGGGATAATTACTATTGCGAATAAAATAAAAAAATAGTAGAAAGTGGCTCTAAGCGCTTACGGATCTTTTACCTCTGCTCATCACAATGAATGCGCCAGCTACAGCTCCGAATATTGCAACTAATGCAGCGGTGATTAATATAGTGTATCCTGTGCTCCCGCCAAGTATTGAAGTTCCTGATCCACAACCTGGACATGATTGAGCATTGGCAACCTTTTCTTTAGCTAGACGAAGCTGTTCTTCTACACTAAGACCTGTATCCTGACCCGTTGTATATTGTGCACTCGCTGTTTGATACAAGGTTAATGCTAAAGGTCCCATTGCAACTAGTACTGTTGCTATTGTAACTACGGTAAGTGAGTTCATTCTAAATTTGTAATTTTGAATCCAATTATATAACCTTATTGGTGTAAAAAAAATTTTACGAAAATTTCAAGAATATTTAATTCCAATATTAGGAATTTCTAGTCAAGATTTCATAAGTAACATTTAAGATGCTCGTTATTGATTCCTACTTAAATGGCTCGAATTCATGCTCACACACATGGAAAATCCCATTCAACACGCCCTATTTCGTATAATGCTCCGTCCTGGATTAATCAAAAGTCGGAATTATCAACTATCATAGTCCAACTCTCAAAAGACGGCCTCAGCCCTAGTGAAATTGGCATTAGAATGAGAGACCAATATGGTGTACCCTTGATAAAACCCATTTTAGGAAAGGGAATAAACCAGCTTCTTGAAGAAAACAATTCTACACCAGAGATGCCTGAAGATCTGAATCAACTTGTACAAAAGGCCCTAGCTTTGCAAAAACATCTTAAAGTTCACAATACCGACAAGAGGAATATTCGATCACTTGAGTTAATAGAAGCTAAAATTCACAGACTTTCAAAATATTACAAGAAAAAAGGGAAAATTCCGCTTACCTGGAAATATGCTGCAGTTATTGCTCGACTTGAATAATGAATTAAATGGGCTATAGCGAATTTCATGATAATGTAAATTCGATTAGCGAGAAGATAAAGGATTTAGCAGACCATAGAAAGGATATTTTAATAGTTTCAAACTCATCGAGCGATGGAATTATTTCCGCAAGCCTACTGATCAAAGCTATTTGGAAGATGGGGGGAAAGGGGACATCTCGCTTTTTGAATGGAGTTGATGGGGAAATTATTGGTGATCTAAAGAAGGAAGATCATGAATTCTATATCTTTTCAGATGTTGGCTCAGGACTGTCAGAGCTTTTTAACAAGCTATTTTCGAAGAACTGGATCATGTTGGATCATAAGAAAATTAGTCTAACTGAAATTGCCACAGATGATAATAGCGCAATTTTGAATCCATGGAAATATGACATAGATGGAGACAGAGAAATAACCTCAGGTGGTATTTCTTATCTTTTGGCGAAAAGAATAGACAAGACATTTTCAGATTTCTCTCCACTTGCAATTGTTTCTGCGTTGGGGGAGTATCAGGACGTGGGCGACAAAAGATCTCTTGTTGGTCTTAACAATGAAATATTAGAAGATTCAAAAAAAGATGGCCTCATACAAACAGATATTGATCTATTGTTATCTTTTAATGAATTTCTTCCCATTCATGAATCAATAGCAAATACTTATTCCCCATATCTATATGGACTAACATCAAACAGCGACAAATGTCTTGACCTTCTTAAGAAGACAAATATTACTCTAAAAAAAGATGGAAGGTTTAAGACAATTTGTGATATTAATCAAGAAGAAAAGTTTCTCATATTAGAAACTATCAAGAATCATCTAAGTTCTCAAATTGAATCTAACATTGATAATTTAGAAAATATTCTGATAGGCTATACCTATGTACTCCCAGCCGAAGAATATGGTAGTCATCTATACGACGCTCGTAGATTTTCAGAGTTATTAAACTCTTGTGCTCTCGGAAGTAAAACTGGATTGGGTCTAAGTATCTGTTTGGGCGAAAGATCAGATTCCCTCGATGAAGCTGAAAGGGACGTGCAACAATTCAACAAGAGTTCCCAAAAATTAATATCAAAAATACTCAGAGAAAAATGGAGGATTTCTGACATGGGCCATTGTCTATTCATTAACGCTGATGGCATCATTGAACCAGACTATGTTGGGTACTTGTCTAGGCTATTGAGTTCCCATTATCAATTCATGAATAAAGTGATAATCATGAAAACAGCGATTGATGAAAACTATTCTAAATATTTCTTTAGTTCTCTACTAAA
>DASVGC010000268.1:0-2591 GCA_036379735.1 Nitrososphaeraceae archaeon | reverse complement strand
TAGAGTCTAAAAAAGGACCCGTTTTTGTACTGTGTAAAAATGCTAGCATTTTTTTACTCTTATTTTGTCTAAATAATGTCAGACCTTTTTCGAACTGTACGTATTTTTTTTGACCTAAAGTATTATCAACTTTTCATCTTGAAGTATGTAATGAAATACGCGTTTGGGTATTTGCGTGTCAGTACAGACGAACAGACGGTACTTAATCAAAAATTGGCCATTGAAAAATGGGCCCAAGATAATGATTATGAAATTCTTGACTTTTTCGAAGACTCTTCAATAAGCGGAAAAATTCCTGCAATTGACAGGCCTGCATTCAGAGAAATGCTAAATCTGGTTAGATCTGATAGTGTGGATTCAGTCATTGTCTATGAATTATCCAGAGTTGGAAGAACATTTTGGGAGACGTTAGACGCAATAAAGTCAATTGAAAAATATTCTCCGCTTATTTCTTGTTCACCCAAAGAGATTTTTCTTCAGACCACTGATCCTAGTGTTAGGAAATTAATGATTGGGATTCTGACTTGGGTGGCAGAGAGAGAAAGAGAAATGTTGATTCAACGTACGAAAGATGGTATGGTAAGGGCGAAAATGGCTGGAAAAAACATTGGTCGTCCGAAAAAGACACTTGATAAGGATGTATTGATCAAAATGCTATCCCAGAATATACCAAGAAGTAAAATCGCAAAAAACCTTGGAATTTCAAAAGCTACTCTCTATAACCAGATTAGAACAATTTAGAGAAAAAAATCAGGGACTCTATTTGAGTTTCTTTTGGAGTTTTTCCACAATCTGATATTCTGTATCGACTATTTTTGTAAGGTCTTCTTTACTTATTGCTAAAGGTGGGATTATTGTTATGATATTTCCGAGGGTTCTTAAATAAACTCCTTTTTTTAATGACTCATTTGCAATGTAATGGCTAATTGGGGTCTTGTCAATTGTCTTGATGGGCTTATTGTCTTTTCTTAACTCTATTCCACAAAGTAAGCCTTTATTTCTAATATCATAGCAAATTTCAATTTCTGAATATCTTTTTAATAGTTTATCGAGTATCAATGAATTGGATCTTATTCTTCTAATAAGATTCGACCTTTCATAAAGATCTAGATTAGTCAAAGCGGCCGAGCATCCCACCGGGTGACCGGTGAATGTGTGACCATGAAAAAGCTGTCGTTTATCCCAGTAATCTCCAAGAAATTGCTCGAAAATTCTGGAAGTAGTTAGTGTTACTGCAAGCGGAAAATACCCTCCTGTGAGCGCCTTTGCAAAGCAAACAATATCGGGTTCTGATTTTTGGGCTCTATATTCTATCATATTACCAAGTCTTCCAAAACCGGTGGCTATTTCGTCTAGTATCAGAAGAATGTCATATTTTTTACATAGATCGCTAATCTCTTTTTGAAATTTCTCTGGGTATATGTTTACTCCTCCTGCGATTTGAGCTCCACTTTCCATTACAAATCCTGCTATTTTTGACGATGTTCTCTTTAGAATGATCTCAATCTTGTCGACATATTGATCAATTTCTTGTGGCCCAAATTTCCTATTTCTTATGGTTGGTGAATCTACCTTTATTGTTCTAAGTAGCATTGATTTGTAGGGAGAAAAATAACCATCTACATAACCTACTGACATGCATCCAATTGTGTCACCATGATAGCCGTTTCTTAAACAGATGAATTTCCTTTTCTGCGATTTTCCTTTGTTATTCCAGTATTGTATTGCAATTTTTAAAGCTGCTTCGATGGCCGTAGAACCATTATCTGTGTAGAAAACTTTGCTCATTCCTTTTGCCATTGATGTGAGGCGCTTTGCTAGCTTTGCTGAAGGTTCATTAACCAAACCAAACAATGAAGAGTGTGGAAGAGTATCCAGCTGATTTTTCATTGAATCAATTATTTCCGTTCTATCATGACCCCAAACATTGCACCACATGTTACTAATCCCATCCAAGTAACTTCTTTTGTTGGAATCTATAAAATTAAAACCACTTCCTGATTGGATTGTAATATGATCTGAGGCATTCCAAAGTTTCATCTGAGTATACGGGTGCCACACATACTTTTTATCAAGATTATTACTATTCAATAGAAATAGCACTATTATTGCGATATTTGTACATTAGCATGGTAGCAATTCTATTTCCCATCTGTAAATAAATCAAATGGAATTTACTCGAACATTTTCGGAGCATTAATTACAATCGTCAGTGAGAATAAATTCAAAATAAGTTTATTAATAATCTGAATATACCCATTAGATATGAAAACAAAGATATCTGTAATTTTGTTAATCATCTCACTTGCATTGCGGATTATATATGGTGCAGATGTAATGTTTGCACAATCTACATCTCCTGATGGAAAAAGTGGATTTCTGCAAATGGATCACGCCATAAGGGGAGGAGTCTTCGGCGCCGGAGCTGTAATTTTATCAATTATTGCATTTGCAATATCATTGAAAGAGAGGTCCACACTGGTAGCTGTGCTACTCTTAATTAATGGTGGGCTAATTATAGTTGGAATGGTGGGTATGGCCTCACAAGATGGCACCAGTGAAAGTTCAACTCTTTATGGAACAACAGGGTT
>DASVGC010000267.1:0-5252 GCA_036379735.1 Nitrososphaeraceae archaeon | reverse complement strand
ACCCGGACCTGAAAGAGTGCCTGATGAAGGTGCAACACTTGTACCGCCAACTTCATTTTCTATACCTGAAATAATACAGACAGATGCCGCTATAAATCCCGGAAATTCCGGAGGACCATTACTTAATTTGAGAGGTCAAGTGATTGGGATTAATAGTGCCATATTCTCAGTAACTGGTGAATATTCTGGCGTGGGATTTGCCATACCGGCTAGCACTCTACAAAGAGTAGTCCCAATTTTGATATCAGAACATACTTACAAGCACCCATGGATTGGAATTTCAGGAGTTGATGTAAATGAGCAGATTTCCTCAGTCATGAAACTAAATTCGACTAAGGGATTTCTTGTGATTGATACCAGTCCTGGGGGACCAGCATCTAAAGCTGGAATCCAAGGAGGAGACAGGTTGGTCGATATAAATGGAAGAAAGACTAATTTGTTTGGAGATGTAATTATCAAGATCGATAATCAAAATGTTTCCAAAATAGATGACATATTAGTATACTTGGAGCAACAAAAGAAGGTAGGACAAGGTGTCAATTTGACTATAATAAGAGATGGTAAACTCCAAACAATAAACGTAGTATTAGCTGAAAGACCGTTAAGACTCAATGAAGAACCTTTGTGGTTGGGTATTGACGGGATTGATATGGATGAGGATATTGCTTCTGAACTAAAAGTTAATCAGAGTACAGGTATCTTAATAGTCGGAATTATTTCGGATGGACCTGCAGACAAAGCAGGACTCGAGGGTGGTTACAGGATTACAGATATCAATGGAACACAAGTAGAATTGGGCGGAGATATCATTATTTCTGCAGACAATCAACCCCTAGAAAATTTGAGAGATATGTCAACGTATATAGCAAACAATAAGATCGAGGGAGACACGATAACTCTTGGTGTCCTCCGAGAAGGAAAACCGCTTGAAATTCAAGTTACTTTAGAAAATAGACCTGCGGATGCAGAGTAGTAGTTGTTGGTAGTATACAGTATCGTAATCAATCGGAACAAGCAAGCAACTGCCAACTAAGAATTTGTGAATTCCTTAAAACCGTTCTTAATGTCTGAATTTGTCTTACGCAAGAGTTCGATGAATTTGTTGTCTTTAACAAGAGTTTCCTTCATATGGCTTTCTAACTCATAATATGCTACGTCGGAATCACCAGATTCTGATTTTGGAGTGTGCGAGAGAATATTTGAATCAGAGTACATGGTAAGAATCCTAAATGCCAGTAGTTTTGCGTTCAATTCTAATTCGAAAAGTAGGTGGTTCATCACTTTGTTTTTATGTTCCTCATTAGAGTTCTGTGTGTCTTCCAGCCAGTTCAAGGTAATCCTACAACACTGTCTGAGATATTGAGTGATAAGGGAGAAAAATCTCCCAGTGCTAGAGGATATTGTATCTATCTCAAAATACTGATACAACAGAGTTCCTAGAATAGGATCATCGCTATACTTTTTTAAAAGACTTGGAGGATATGTTCTGGTCTCGGTAAGGACATAGAATAACCCAATACTCGTTAATTGATACTTTCTCATTCCTCTTAATATTAGTCCCTTTTTTTCTGAAAGAAGTTTGAGACCCAGTAATTTTGACATAGCTGAGCTATCGCCTATCTGGTTCCTGTCTCTTAATTTCAGATATGATCCAATTTGCGCAGAAAGATCTACATTGTTTATAACCTTGAATAGGATTGACTTTTCCTCATTTCCTACGTCTTTATTTTCATAATCGTATAGTACGGAAAAGTAGTTAGTGTAATCCATTTTGTTTGTGCAGTAATAGGATAATCAAATTAATTGGATTTAAGTTCTTCATTTTATGACGTAACATCAGGATTTCATATCCTCTCATCATCAGCCCAGATTAGATCGATTTTGTGTTGAAAGTGGTATAATACTACATTTAAAAAGCTCTCCATTTGTCTAAGTCGTAGGGGGCCATCGTCTAGCTTGGTCAAGGATACCAACTCGACCGATTTGATTTATTTCGTCGAGGTATTGGCCTGGGGCGCTGGCGGTCGTGGGTTCAAATCCCACTGGCCCCATTGTGATATTAGTTCTCAAATATTCAATATGTTCATGTCATGTATGTGACATTTGAGTAAGTACCTTGAATGTCTAGTTGTGTGTAACCCTCTGTTCTTAATTTACACCTTTCTTTGTATACTACAAGGTTACTGGTTGCAGTAAGCATTAACTATATGGTAATGAAGCGGTAATTTTCTTTAAAACTGATACAGTGTCATCCATTTGACCATTACTTCCTAGAACAAGTAAAGTTTGATTTGCTCCACCACTTCCGGTTTCTCTCAGGTCTATAAAGGTATCTTTGCCAAGAATATCCACTTTATTGTCCTCAAGTAATTCTGTATATTCTTTGATATTCTTTGTAGGAACCATAAGTGTTGCCATTATTTCATAAGTAGAGTGCAAGCTTGAATTATTATTGGATAACATTTGTGGATCATTTATTGTAACAGTTCCGTTCAAAACAAAATTAGGATCTTCACTGTTTGCGTCTTCTTCGTAATAAGAGAACGTTCCACTATTGTTAAATGTAACAGTAGGACTGATAGAGTTAAATTTTATGGAAGAGTCAAAGATGGTATTCGAATTCTGATCATCTAGTGTTACTTTGCGAGTATGCCCTACATCCCCTGAAAACCAAGCGATATTAATGTTCTGTGGAGCAATGAGATGTTGTGGAACATATGGCTGATCTATTAATCTCTGTTCCTTAGGAAGAAGCGGTGATTCATGCGCCTCGTTAGGAATTAAGATAATAAAATTCCTTACCGATTTAGTAAGAGTCAAAGTTTGGGTATTCAAGATCTGCGACGCCATATTCAGTTGTCTTGAATTCTGAGCGAAGGAAATACTTGAAGATGAAATCAACCATATGGAAATAAGAAGAGCCGCAGTTGAAACAATCGAGGAATTCATGATATTATCGACCTAAATACTTCTAGATATATCATTTGGTACAATTGTGTAAATTTCAAGTCTCCGATTTGTTTATTCATGATCGACGTTTTGCATGAGGTATTACCAATATGACATCCATGCTGGGTAGGCGGGATTTTATTACTTTTTCAGTATTAAGCAATATCATTTCTACCTCATTCAATGGTTTTGTTCCATCCATTTCAACATGGATTTCAGCCCTAGAAATCATTCCCGTTTGGCGCAATTTTATGGACCTTACTGTAACGTCACCCTCAAACTTTTGGTCTATGAGCTTTTTAATAAAATCTGCACTAACCGGGTTATACCATGCATCAACCAATATCAAAGAGGATTGTTTTAAAGAAACATAGGCCACAGAAAATATGAATCCGGCAATTACCATTCCACCTATTGCATCAGCCTGAAGAAATCCAAACTGTGTTGCCAAAAGCACACTCAAGAAACCCAAAACAGAAGCTGATCCATCCTTTATCGAATTTTTGGCATCTGTTTTTAATGAAAGTAAATTATATTTGTTAGCAATGTGTCGCATTTGAAATGCTCTATGCAATGATATTGCACCTGCGATAGCTAATACTATCATTGTCGGTATAGGGTGTCCAATTTCATTTGGGTGTATTAGCCCTTCATAAGAATGGTAGGCTATGAATATTCCTATCACAATCATACCAATTGCAGCTATCATTGCTGCCAAGCTTTCTACTTTATGGTAACCAAATTGGAATTTTCTGTCAGCGGGTCTGCGTGCAAATCGCAATCCAATCAATACTATAAAAGATATCATGGCGTCAGACATTGAATCTACACCGTCAGCTGTTGCTACTACACTTCCACTGATGTATCCCATAAGTAATTCGGCAATTCCTATGCTGATCAGGGTTATAACAGAAATCTTGGCGATTCTTTGCCCTGCCCTAAATCCCTCATTTACAAGCATCGCAAAGGAATCCTTATCTGTCGAAGTTCCTGAATTTGACGTTATTGAATTTGAAGGTGCGTTATCAGAAGTTCTTTTATCCAAAGTATGAATTATCTAATAATAGATTAGAATAATTATTAAAGATTTTGAAGTGATAATTAGAAGTTAGGTTTATCCCACAAAAGATGTTGTTTTTATGTTCTTACGCCTAATGTGCTTATAAAGCCAAATAGAGTATCAAACAGTCTACTTTATATTTGCAATACGCAGATTATCAATATATAAATGATAGAAATGAGAGTGGGTTTTCTAATTATTTCTATTGTAACGACTTTGGTTATGATTCCAACCTTTGCCATATCATCCTCCTCCCAATCAAACAATACCACGGCAAGTGACTTGTCTTCAACAACCCCATTGTTAAATTCTTCAATTTCAGATGAATTGGATGATGATACCCCTATTGAAAATGAAACATCATTTGCTTCTCTCAGCAGATCCCTTGCTGAAACTAATCAATCAGACGATGAACAAACAACTCCTCCACCAACTACTGAATCAGAATCAGACGGCGAAACTAGTGAAGAAGAGGATATTCAATGAATTTAGGCAAGCTAACGATTAGACGTTTTTGATATTATTTTTTCAAACCAAGTTACAATTGTTATCTTGTAACGTAAATATTGACATGCTGTAAAATTTATTCAGACATGCCACATCACTGACTATCTGTTCTAATAACATAATAATCTGAAATAACGTAAGAGTTAATAGTTACAAAGAAAAAATAAAGATATGGGAAAATATGAATTACCTTCGTTACCATATAGTTACGATGCATTAGAACCACATATCGACGCAAAAACCATGGAAATACATCACACTAAACATCATCAAACTTATACCGATAAGCTGAATGCAGCTCTTGAAAAATGTCCAGCGGAAATTCAGGGTAAGGACATTGTAGAAATTTTATCTAATCTAGATCAAGTTCCTTCAGATCAGAAAGGGGCAATTAATTTTAATGGAGGAGGATTTGACAATCATCGAATATTTTGGCAAAACATGAAATCAAATGGCGGTGGTGAACCAAGCGGATCCATCGCAGATGCAATTAATGAATCATTTGGAAACTTTACTGCGTTTAAGGAGAAATTCTCTTCTACAACAGTACTGATACAGGGTAGTGGATGGGGATGGCTTGTATATAATCCTTCGACGAAGAAAGTTGAGTATAAATCAATGCCAAATCAAACAAGCCCGCGAACAGAAGGTTTGATACCACTTTTAGGATGCGACGTATGGGAGCATGCCTATTATCTCAAATATCAGAACAAAAGACCTGACTATGTTTCTGCCT